>JAITCS010000024.1 GCA_031282935.1 Cellulomonadaceae bacterium | reverse complement strand
CAAGGCAGATGGCAGCAGTGGAATCTATCGGCTCGGTTTCCACTATTTGTTCCGATAAAACCGGAACGCTAACGCAGAATGAGATGACCGTGCGGGAAGCCGTCACCCGGCACGCCGTTTATGATGTTAGCGGCACGGGTTATGCCCCCACGGGCGATATTAGTTTCGTTGATTATGACTTTTTGCATTACCACAACGGCCCACCTTCTGGCCTGACAGCCGATGTGCGCGCTTTGGCGCAGGTTATGACTCTATGTAATGACGCCGATATTAAGCGCGATTCTGACGGGCGGTGGCGCCTCATTGGTGAGCCTACCGAGGGTGCTGTGCTGGTATTCGGTCGGAAAGTGGGCATTAACCACTTCGGCTGGAATCGCGTAGTTGAAATCCCATTTGATTCGGCCACGAAATACATGGCCACAATTTCAGAGGACCCAGACGGGGATCGCTGGATATATGTTAAGGGTGCCTTGGATGCGGTGTTGCCGCGCTGTACCACACAAATTGGGCCGGACGGTCGCACGCTAGAACCTATTGATCCCGAATATTGGGAAGTGCAAATGGAATGGCTCGCCAGCCAGGGTTTGCGGATTCTTGCTGCAGCCCAGCACGATATTGAGGATCACATTGTTTCTTTCGATGAATTGGAGCAAGCGCCAAATGGTGGGCCAACTGGCCTAACCATGGTTGGTTTATGTGGCATTGTAGATCCACCGCGTCCAGAGGCAATCCAAGCTATTGCTGAGGCGCGGAACGCCGGTATCGCTGTTTCGATGATTACAGGTGACCATGTAGATACCGCAAAAGCGATTGCGCTAGAGATGGGTTTGGTTGATAGCCCGGATGCTCCTACCTTAACAGGTAAGCAACTTGAGCAAATGTCTGATGCCGAATTGGCCGATGTGGTGCGTAACGTGCATGTTTATGCGCGCACCTCACCAGAACACAAAATCCGAATTGTGCGCGCTTTGCAAAGTCACGGTGAGGTAGTGGCAATGACCGGGGACGGGGTAAATGACGCCCCCGCGCTTACTCAGGCCGATGTCGGGGTAGCAATGGGCATAAAGGGTACGGAAGCAACCAAAGAGGCCGCGAACATTGTTTTGGCTGACGATAACTTCGCCACGATTGAGCGCGCTATCGCTGAAGGCAGACGCATTTATGACAATATTCGTAAAGCGATCATGTTTATGCTGCCCACCAATGGGGCGCAAGGTTTAGTGCTATTGGCGGCAATCATTTTCGGTTGGGCGGCGCTACCAATGCGTCCGGTGCAAGTGCTGTGGATTAACATGGTCACTTCCGTTACGCTTTCGCTGCCGTTAGCAATGGAACCTGCCGAGGATGGCGTAATGAGTAGGGCGCCGCGCGACCCGAAGCAACCCCTGTTATCTGGAAAGTTTCTGACCAGAGTTCTAATTGTGTCGTTGTTGCTGGGTTTGGCCACTATTGCAGTATTCCAGTGGGCTTTACAAATTGCGGGGTTGAGTTTAGCGCAAGCGCAATCCGCTGCCGTCACCATGTTGGCGTTGGGCCAGGTGGCTTACTTGTTCAGTTGCCGATTCCTAGACCGTTCCTCTATTACCACTAAAGTGTTTTACAATAATCCGATTTTGTGGTACATGATTGGGGCTTTGGTGGTATTGCAGTTAGTGTTCTTGTACGCGCCTTTTATGCACCCAGTGTTCCAAAGTGCTGCGATAGGCTGGCGAGTCTGGTTGATGTGTGCGAGTTTGGCGCTATTATTGTTCTTGGGGATTGAGTGCATTAAGCTATTTGACCGGCTGCGTAACCCGCCCGTTTTGGCTGAGGCTGTGCGGCGCTAGTTCTTATTTCCACCAGATACAATAGAATCGGAAGGTAGTTTATGCGGGCGGAGATTATTGGGGTGGGCACGGAGTTGCTGCTGGGCGAGGTGGTGAACACTAATGCCGCTTTTATTGCCCGCGAATTAGCGGCCCTCGGTATTGCCTGTCACAATATGCAGGTTGTGGGGGATAATCCGGCGCGATTGCGGGCGGCCTTGGATATTGCGCTCTCGCGCAGCGACTTGGTGATAACCACCGGCGGTCTGGGGCCAACCAAAGACGATTTGACCAAGGAAACCATCGCTGACGCTCTCGGGGTGCCACTGGAGTTCCATCAGCCGAGTTGGGATCATGTGCTAAACCGGCTGGCAGCGCGGGGGCGCACCCCAGAACCTAGCCATCGGCGCGAAGCGATGATGCCCATCGGGGCCCGCGTGTTCCCCAACCCGCAGGGTACCGCGAACGCGCTCGCAATCACAACCGCGAAAACCGTTCCGCAGAAAGAAGCAGCGAGCAGTCAAACAGTAATAATGCTGCCAGGGCCGCCTCGGGAAATGGCTGCCGTATTTCAGGACGAAATCGCGCCGTGCTTGAGCGCCCAATCTGAAGGCACTATTGTTTCCCATAACCTGCATTTCTTGGGCATTGGTGAATCCCAGCTTGAGGCTCAACTCCCGCCAGGTCTTTTGGAAGCAAGTAACCCAACTACGGCTCTATATGCTGGCACTGGTGAGGTTCGTATCCGGTTATCGGCACGGGCAGCAACCGAGCAAGAGGCTGAGGATTTAATTGCGCCCATAGCCAACCAACTAAAGGATCAATTCCAAGATTACCTTTACAGCACTGATTTAGATTTGCAGACCGCCTTAGTGCAAACGCTAAAAGAAAAGCAGCTTACTATTGCAACCGCCGAAAGTTGCACCGGGGGTCGAATTGCTGCCAAAATCACCGCAGTGGCGGGCAGTTCCGATGTATTCGGTTATGGCGTAGTTAGTTATGCCAATAGCGCTAAAATGGAAGTGTTGGGTGTGCGCCCAGAAACCCTCGCCCAATTCGGGGCAGTTTCTGAAGAAACCGCCATCGAGATGGCTGAGGGCGTAAAAAACTTGAGCGGCGCAGACATTGGGATTGGGGTTACGGGAATAGCTGGCCCGGACGGCGGCAGCGTTACGAAACCGATTGGCCTAGTGTGGGTCGGAATTGCGGGCGCAAACGGGGTCGCGGCGAAACAACTCAATTTGGGGCGCGGTTTAGCGGAGCAGCGCGAACTCATTCAGGAGTTAGCCACCACCCACGCCCTCAACCTCGCCCTGCGCGCCGCGCGCGACCTTTAGTTGACTCGAATGGCAAATTAGTGGCCCGAATCCCAAATCACCGCAGGCGCTCCCACCAAACCGCCCGCGCAGCACATATCGTATAGTCGAGAACCGTTAAAAGGGGAGGGGTGTTACTGTGGCAGTCCTTCTTGATATGCTCACCAGGCTGTTCGGCGGCTTGGGGGCGTTGAGCGGCCCAGATGTGCTGCGCATGTTGGTGATGTGGGCGCTTGGTGGGGTTCTCATTTGCCTTGCCATTAAACGCGACATGGAGCCGGCGCTATTACTGCCCATTGGGTTTGGCGCTATCCTGGTGAACCTGCCTTTTTCGGGCGCAATAACACAAAATTATGCGGGATTCCTTGAAGAGGGGCCGCTTTCGGTATTATTTAGCGCCGGTATCGCTAATGAATTGATGCCGTTGCTGTTATTCATTGGCATTGGGGCGATGATAGATTTTGGCCCGCTGCTCACGAATCCGAAATTACTGTTGTTCGGCGCTGCTGCACAATTTGGGATATTCGTGACGCTGGTTTTGGCGGCGACTATCGGCCACTTTTTCCCGGGTACTTTTACTTTGCAAGACGCGGCCAGTGTGGCGGTAATTGGGGCCGCCGACGGGCCCACTTCTATCTTTGTGGCCAATTTCTACGGCACAAGATACCTTGGCGCTATTGTGGTAGCGGCTTACAGCTACATGGCACTAGTGCCAATTATCCAACCGCCGGTTATCCGTGCCTTGACTTCTAGGCAAGAGCGACTAATCCGAATGCCGTATAGCAGCGGTGAGGTTTCCCGAACTACCCGTATTCTGTTCCCGATTATTGTGACCGTTATCGCTGGCCTTGTCGCCCCGCGTTCTGTGGCTTTGGTTGGGTTTTTGATGTTCGGGAATCTTTTGCGCGAGTGTGGGGTTTTGGGCAGTTTATCGGACACCGCCCAAAACGCATTAGCGAACCTGATCACGATTCTGTTGGGCATTACGATTGCGGTTCGGATGCAAGCGAACGAGTTCTTAACTCTGCAAACTCTACTTATTATGGGGTTGGGGCTATTCGCGTTCGTGTTTGACACCATCGGCGGGGTGCTTTTTGCGAAGCTCATCAACCTTTTCTCCAAGACGAAAATAAACCCGATGATTGGCGCTTGCGGCATTTCGGCTTTCCCCATGTCCAGCCGGGTGGTACACAAGATGGGGTTGGCTGAGGACAACCAAAACTATCTGCTTATGCACGCGACCGGGGTGAACGTGGGCGGTCAAATCGCTTCAGTCATTGCTGGCGGGCTGTTG
>JAITCS010000193.1 GCA_031282935.1 Cellulomonadaceae bacterium | reverse complement strand
GCAGACACCAAAGTCCGGCGGGCGCTGCTCAAAAAACTGTGCAGCACGCAAAGGTTTGAGGATTATGAGAATCAAATAGACGAAAAGCGGAGCACCCTTGATAAAGAAGCAGCGCTATTACAGAATGATTTTGTTGGAATTACCCAACAACTGCAAGAACTCGTAGTAGGTACAGAGCTATGTTCCGAGGTGGCGGGATCGCTACATTCGCTGCCCGCTGCTGAAATAGTTGCAAAACCGCCCGCAGAGATTGCAAATTGGTTAGGGCAGATTCTCCTTTCCGGAAATCTCGATCTCGGCGCTTGTCAGAGCCGGGTAGCCGATTCCACTACTGTTCTAGCGAGTGCGCGCGCGGAACTCAAACGCCAAGAGTCAATAGCACGGCTCCAAGATAAGCGCCTCAAGGCACTTGCTGTTTTAGCCGAGGTTGCGGAACTGGCGCCAGAGTGTGCCCAGTGGCGGGCCGCATTGGAGGCCCACGAACGTTCAATGCGCGTGCGGCCCACGATCCGGGCCGCGCAGCAAGGCAGTGATATTGCCCAAGCCGCAGCGCAAGATTTACAAGCAGCAAAGCGGGAAATGTTGGAGCTTAGTCCCACCGTGATCGGAACAGATTCTGAGCGCCTGGTGGACGCTGCGGTGGCGCAGGCCGCCAGAGACCAACTGGTGGGCGACATCAAAGCCCTTGCCGTGGCGCTGCAACAAGAAGCCGCAATCCCGGGCCTCAAAAAACGGGCGACGGCTGCGGCTCAAGGCACTCAGGATAGGCAAGGTAAGCGCGCAAAACTTTTAGAACTAGTGCAGCAAAAAACGTTAGCGGTGGCAGAATGTGAGGAAATTATTGCAACGTTAGGGCCAGTTGCTGATCTCGCGTCGCAACGAGAAGCCGAACTAACGCAAGCTCGGGAGGGCAAAGCGGCAGTTGCGCGTTATGAGGAAGCCAAAGCAAAACTACTTTCCGCAGAAAAGAAAGCGCAAAACGCGGCGGAGAGCCAGAAAGCGGCGAGCACCGAGGTCACGCGGCTCTGGGAGGCCAGGTTCGGCGGGTACGCTGGTGAATTAGCCGCAGAGCTTCAGCCTGGAAAACCGTGCCGAGTTTGCGGGGCTGTAGAGCACCCGGCTCCGGCCCCTCGGCTACCCGCTGGGCAACAGGTCACGGTCGCCATGGTGCAAAACGCCCAAGAGGCTGCTAATCGAGCGCTTGCTTTGGCCACAGACCTTGGGCAGGCGGCGCTGAAACTGACTGCGGAGGTTGCGCAGCTTGCTGTTCAGGCAGGTGGGGCGTCAACATCGGAAGCCGAGCAAGCCGTTGAATTGGCTGCACAGCGCGCTACCGAGTCCGCGCGGGCCGTTTCGGAACGAAATCTCCAATTTGCAACGCTGGAAAAGCTGAAAACAGAGATAGCCGCCGCCAGCCAGCAAGCGGAAATATTGGTGGGGGAGATCCAAAACGCAATATCGGAGCAAGCCGCAGCGGCGGCCCAGCTCGCCGAAGCTGCAAGTCAAGTTGGCAAGTCAACTTGCGGTTTTGATACTGTTGCCCACCGAAAAGACGCGCTAGAGCGCGCAGAATCCACCATAGCAAGATACCTAACAGTCACGCGGCGGATGACTGAAGCCGAAGCGAACGCGAAGCGAACCCGAGATGATTGCGCTGCGGTGTTGGCTGAACAGCGGTTTGAGAGCATAACCGAAGCGCAAGCGGCACGCTTATCGGATGAAAGCCTCAATGAGATGAATGTGAAACTGAAACTAATAGTTGATCGAGAGGCCGCAGCACAGGCTGATTTAGCTGACCCTGAATTGTTGGATGTACCCCCTGAACCCGTAGATATTGTCCCTGCTGAGGCCGCCGTACAGCGCGCGGAGCAGGTGGCGAACACCGCTAAGGAGCAGCTCGGCGCCGCCGTGGAACGCCAAAAGCAGATCAATAACCTCGTGACGAAGGCGCAGGAATTGTCGGCACAGGGTGGGCAAGCTTTCGCAAAACTAACTGTGGTAAAGAGGTTCTCCGATACCATTCGTGGCCTGCCGCCAAATGAACGCAAAATGAGGCTCATTGACTATGTGTTGGCTGCCGAATTGGAGCAAATAGTGGCGGCAGCAAATCAGAGGTTAGTCACGATGAAGAATGGGCGCTACACACTGGAATACACCGATGAAAAGGCTAAGGGAAACTCCCAGTCTGGCTTAGGGTTGCAGGTTGTTGACGCCCACACAGGTAGGGCGCGGCCAACTCAGTCATTATCGGGCGGGGAGAAGTTCCTCGCATCCCTGGCCTTGGCCTTGGGCTTAGCCGAAACCGTATCGAACCGTGCAGGTGGAATAACCCTAGATACCTTGTTTATAGATGAAGGATTCGGTTCCCTCGATGATGAAACCCTAGAAATCGCCATGGAGACTCTGGACTCATTGCGCAACAATGGGCGCACAGTCGGCGTCATATCCCATGTCGGGCTAATGCACGAGCGCATACCTGCCAAAGTCGAAGTCACCGTCACACCCGGAGGCTGGAGCGAGGTGTCACAAACGTGATGGTCAGGTTTGGCGTTCGGATTTGGCCGCATTGACCTTGACGAACAGCTTGCGGCGATTCGTTGCGCCATTGGCGCCGTTTCGCCCAGATTTATGATTATGCTCACGGTGGCGGGTTGCAAGGGCGGCCTGCTATGGTCGGCCAGACGCACAATCGAGGTGGGGGCAAAAACCGCCCATGCTAACGGTCGGCCATCCAACTCAAAGCGCGAGGAGGCGTGATGTCCGGCAATGTCCCTAAGCGGGACCACATTATGGCTGCACTAGCAGGCAGTGCTGGTTCTGGTATGACCACTCTAATTGAGGCAGTATTACACCGGGCGGGAGCGATTCCCCGACCCGGCACCATCGCAGATGGAAACACCGTAGGGGATTACCAACCCGAAGAAATTGCCCGGCAAACCACCCTTACTCCGGCGCTCACCTACTTGGACTGGACCACAGAGGATGGCGAGCACCACGCGGTGACACTGGCCGACACCCCCGGCCACCCAGACTTTATCGGCGGGGTTGACGCGGCGCTCTCCGTTTCCGATTTGGCCGTGATCGTGGTTTCGGCGCAGGCTGGCGTCACCGCCGGCACCCGTGCTGCGTGGGCCGCAGCAGACGCGAGCAACAAGCCGCGCATCGTTATGGTCACCTGCACCGATCGACCCCGCGCCGATTTCAGCCGCGTGCTGCTGCAGCTCCGCGACGCTTTCGGCCCCAAGATTTTCCCAATCACTTTGCCGATTGGCCACGAGGCCGAGTTCCGGGCAGTTGACGATCTGCTGAGCCGCCGCGCCCTAGAGCTGCGCGATGGCAAGCAATCCGTCACCGACATTCCGGCTGACATGGCGGCCGAATCGCAAAATGCTGCTGACCAAATGACTGAAGAAATCGTCCAAAATGACGATGAAATGATGGAATCCTACCTCGAAGGAAACCAGCCAACCCAAGCTCAGCTAGAAACTAAACTCGCTGAACTCGTGGCTGACGGCGAAGCGTATCCAGTTATTGTGGCCTCTGGTGTTACCGAAACTGGCGTTGACCGGTTCATGGATCTGATCTGTCGCCTTACCCCCGCCCTCGCAGGCAAGTCCACTGCGGTATTGATGGACAACACTGAGGTTGAAGTCGCTCCCGATCCTGAGGGCGAGCCGCTGGTTCAAGTGTTCCAGACTGTCGCGGACCCATTCCTGGGCCAAATTTCGATGTTCAAGGTATTGTCTGGCACCATTAAGAGCGGTGACCGCTTACGCAACGCTACAACGGGAACTGAAGAGCGTTTCAATCAGCTATTCCGCCTGCGCGGGGCCGAGCACCTCGCTGTCGAATCGCTGACCGCTGGTGATGTGGGCGCAACCGCGAAGCTCCAGGGCACTCCAACGGGCTCACTGTTGTGGAACCGCAAGCATGGTCACGCCTCCGCCGTCGCACTACCGGAACGCCGTCCCACTTACTCGGTCGTCCTTGAGCCAGCTACCACTGCCGACACCGAGAAACTCTCGACTCAAATCCAGCGAATCGCCGCTGAAGACCCAACCCTACGCATTGACCAAGTCGGTGGTAAAACCATTCTGCGCGGCCTTGGGGATGCTCACATCGGGGTGGCAGTTGACCGCCTGAAGCGAGTTGGCAACGTTTCGGTGAACACCTCGCCCGCGCCCGTGGCCTACCACGAAACCATCGCAAAGAACGCCGACGTCGAAGGCAAACTCAAGAAGCAGTCTGGCGGGTCCGGGCAGTTCGCGGTGGTGCAATGCCGCGTTTCGCCGAACGATCCTGGCGCCGGTTTTGAGTTCATTGACTCGGTAGTGGGCGGCTCCGTGCCGCGCAACTTCATTCCAGCCGTGGAAAAGGGCGCCCGTGAGGCCACCGAGTTGGGCGGGCCGAACGGCTTCCCCATCGTGGACATCAAAGTCGAGTTGTATGACGGCAAATCCCACCCGGTTGACTCCAACGAAAACGCGTTCCGGACGGCGGGCCGTCTGGCAGTCAAGAACGCGATGGAAACCGCTGGCTCGGTAATCCTCGAACCGATTCACATTGCAACCGTCACAGTGCCGCTCGATCATCAGGGCGCAGTAATGACTGACCTGTCGGGTCGCCGTGGCGCCCGTGTGATCACTACGGAATCGGCTCCCAACGGCGACGCCATGATCATCGCGAACGTCCCAGAGGCTGAACTCGCCCGCTATGTGCTCGATTTACGGCAGATGACGCAAGGCCATGCCTCGCTTTCAATCACCCCTGATCGTTATGAGCGGTACAACGGCCCGCCTCTCAAGAAGGACTAGCCCGTTTCGGCTCGCCTAGTCCGGTCTAGTACGGGGTAGGCGAGCCGTGCAGTGCCCAAAGAGGCTGCGCAGTGCCCAAGTCAGGCACGGATAGCGCAGTCTTATAGGTTCCCCGCGCTAAACAATCGGAAAACAAAGCGGTCGCCCTCTGAAAAACGAGGGCGACCGCTTTGTGCATGCCATATAGATAAGGGAATGTGGTGCGGGTTCAGTGCTAGGCTTTTGCGCTAGAAATGTATTCAACTAAATCGCCAACGGTTAGGAAAGAGTCAATCTCTTCATCGGGGATGGTTACGTTGAACGTGTCCTCGGCATGGGTAGCAATGGTTAGCCGCGATAATGAATCAATGTCCAAATCCCCAGACAATGTTTGTTCGACTTTCACTGTTTCCGGGTCAATGCCAATTTCTTCGGAAATAATAGTTGCAAGGCCAGCCATAATCTCATCGTTACTAATACTCACATCAACTAGCGTATGACATGCACGCGGCCAAGAGAGCTTGCCCCGCCGGAATGTCATCAGGCGAGTTTATCGGCAAGACCTGAGCCGACAGCGCGCGCCGAACTAACCGCGTCAGAGTGCCAGCAGGGGGGAGTTCGATTATCGCTTCAGTGTCGGCAAGTCGGCTTGTCACCTTATCCCAGCGCACGGGATTGGTTATCTGATTCACCAAGTGAGATACAACGCCACTTTCGTCGTCAGATATTGGGG
>JAITCS010000012.1 GCA_031282935.1 Cellulomonadaceae bacterium | reverse complement strand
CACATGTTTGACGGTTCGGATATCCCACTTGACCATAACCTTGAGGTGGCCAAGAAGCTGCTCGAAATGTCTGCGGCCGCGAATACGGTTTTGGAAATCGAAGTCGGCGTTGTTGGTGGCGAAGAAGATGGCCACGTTGCTGAAATCAACGAGAAACTTTACACCACCCCAGAAGATGGCGAAAAGACCGTTGCAGTTTTGGGTTTGCCCGAAGAAGATGGCAAGGTCCGTTATTTGACCGCGCTTACTTTCGGTAACGTACACGGCGTATACAAGCCGGGGGCGGTGAAACTACGTCCGGGTATTCTAAAAGATATTCAGGATGAAGTGGGCGCGAAGGTTGGCGAAAAGGATCCGTTCTATCTGGTATTCCACGGTGGTTCCGGTTCTACTCCCGCCGAAATTGAAGAAGCGGTTGATAACGGTGTTATCAAGATGAATATTGATACTGACACCCAGTACGCATATTCGCGCCCGGTGGCTGACCATTTCTTCAAGAATTATGATGGCGTGCTCAAAGTTGATGGCGAAGTTGGCAACAAGAAAGCCTACGACCCGCGCGCTTGGGGCAAGCAGGCTGAAGCTGGGATGGCGGCTCGTATCGCTGAGGCGGCCACGGAGTTGCGCAGCGCTGGCCACTCCATGCTGAACAAGTAATGCTGCACCAGTAACATTGCACAGGTAACGCCGCAAAAGAACTAAACAGGCTGGTTGAGCAGCGCTAAAGGATTCGCTCCTAAAGCGCTGCTCAACCAAACAGTTCTTAGGCCAAAAGAGCACAATCAGAGAGGCCGCTAATGCCCGCCATTGTTTTGGTTGGAACCCAGTGGGGTGATGAAGGCAAAGGGAAAGCCACTGACTTACTGGGAAGCCAAGTTGATTATGTCGTCAAGTTTAACGGCGGCAATAATGCTGGGCACACGGTAGTTATCGGTGATGAAAAATACGCCCTCCACCTTTTGCCCAGTGGCATTTTATCGCCCAATGTGGTGCCCGTGATTGGCAATGGTGTGGTTATTGACCTCAACGTTTTATTTGAGGAACTCGATCTACTTGAAAGTCGCGGCATTGACACTTCAAGGCTGCTGATTTCTTCCCAAGCGCACGTTATCACTAAGTATCATCGCCAACTAGATCAGACCCAAGAGCGATTTTTGGGTGCCCGCAAAATCGGTACCACTGGGCGCGGCATTGGGCCAGCGTATGCGGACAAGATAAATCGGTTAGGCATCAGAGTTGCTGATTTGTTTGACGAAAAGATTTTGCGCGCTAAGGTTATTGGTGCCTTGGATCAAAAAAATCAGTTGTTCACCAAAATGTACAATAAGGCCGCTATTGACCCCGAGAATGTGGTAGCGGAACTGCTCACTTACGGGGAACGTTTGCGCCCGATGGTTGCCAACACTCCACTAATTCTGAACCAGGCGCTTGACGCTGGTAAAATAGTTTTATGTGAGGGCGGCCAAGCCACCATGTTGGATGTGGATCATGGCACTTATCCTTTCGTGACTTCCTCGAACCCCACTGCTGGGGGTGCTTGCACGGGGGCTGGTATTGGGCCCACTCGAATAGATTCCGTTATTGGGGTTATTAAGGCGTACACCACCCGCGTAGGGGAGGGGCCTTTCCCCACGGAACTAAACGAGAATTCCGATATGGGGAAATATCTGCGGGAAACTGGCGGGGAATTTGGGGTCACTACCGGCAGGCCGCGACGTTGTGGTTGGTATGATGCGGTAATTGCCCGATATTCGGCCCGTGTTAATGGGCTCACAGATTTATTGGTGACAAAACTTGATGTGCTTTCGGGAATTGCGCAAATCCCAGTCTGTGTCGCTTACGACGTGGACGGGGTGCGGTTTGATGAGATGCCTGACAGCCAATCCGATTTCCATCACGCTGTGCCAATATACGAATATCTGCCTGGATGGACGGAAGACATATCGCAGGCCCGAACTTTCGAGGAATTACCACAGCAGGCGCAAGATTATCTCCGGTTCATCGAAAAGCAGTCGGGTTGCCGTATTTCTGCCATTGGTGTGGGGGCGGATCGCGACGCCATCATCGAGGTTCACAGCCTGATTCCTTAGCACAGAGGTTCGGAAACACATCGTTGTAACCCCTTTCGGCGCGCCTGCCGCCCGCAAGGGCTGTGCAGTCGTACCGTTAGCTCGTGGGAACTGTACGCAAAAACTCTGGCCGAACCATCTCCCGCCGTGGCGGCGGGGTCACCAAGGGCAGCAACGCGAACGAAGCTGCTGGTCAGGTGCGGAACAACAATTCGGCAGCCGGGCCTGGTGGCGGCCGTGCCCAAGCCCGAACCACCGTTCTTGAGCACAGCTCTGCCCCC
The DNA here is from genome assembly GCA_031282935.1 of Cellulomonadaceae bacterium. GTDB lineage: Bacteria > Actinomycetota > Actinomycetes > Actinomycetales > Cellulomonadaceae > Xylanimonas. Next base: position 6,135 of record JAITCS010000012.1, on the reverse strand, counting down.
ACAGCCGGTCGGTTCCAAAACGCGGCGCCCAGCCTCACGGTCGCCGACCTACCGCTGAACACCGGCCCCACCCCTGCCGCGCAGCCCGCCCCCCACATTCCCGCCCCGCGCAATCGGCGCCATAACGCCCGAAACTTTAGCCGAGGCGGAGCAATGCAGCCCGCGCAATCCACCTTAGGGGCAACAGCCCTCGCCGCCCGCACGCAAGCTCAAAGCCAACCTCGAACGGAAGATCTGGTCGGGGCGGCGTGCCAACACTGGAGTGAGGAATTGGCGGGGGCGGTCGAAATTTGCGGGCTGGACGATCTTAAGGGGTTGAGCGGCTGCTTCTTGGAGTTCACCACGGCAAACCCGGGCGGCCTAGTGCAGTTGCTCAGCGGGCGGCCCACCAAACTCTCCACGCTGTTTCGGGAGCAAGAATCGTACTCGCACGCGGTCAGTCGCGCGCAGGCGGTGTTGGCGCAGATGGGCAGATTCGCGGCCGAGCACGGCACGGCCGCGCTGTCCTTAGCGGTGGGCGTGGTTTCATGGACTGAATCAGTTATTCCGGAAGCGCCCGCTGAGGGTTTCGACAGGTTTGACCGGATGCCTGGTGAGGCTGGCGCTGAGGCGCTCGCCGAGGATGCCGATTTCGTGGCACTCGCGCACGCCGTCGCCCCATCGGGAAACCAGCCAAATCAGCCAAGCCACGCCGGTCAGCACGGTCAAAACGGTCAAAACGGCCAGGCTGGTCTGCCAGGTCAGCTAAATGCCGCCCAGCGCAACCGCACTTTCGCCGACCAAGAAGCTCGGGAAACCGCCCGCCCGCAGCGCGGTTATGCCAAAAAGACCGTGCAAATGCCCGTTCTCATTCACCCCATAACGCTTAAGCCCACAGCCATGGGTGATTTCGAGGCCCAGCTTGACGGCACGCCCATGCTCAATCCCGCTCTGGCGCGGATTCTGCGGCGCAAGGGCGCCCTGCTCGACCCAGTCGCTCTCGTGGCCTCCTGCAATCTGGTTTCCGGCTTCCGGCCACACGAGGTTTTGGACCGGATCTCGTCACTCGGTGAGGCAGTGATTCCGCACTTCGGGCTGTTGCGCCGCACGCTGGCGGGGAATTTCGTGAGCCCCAGGCAGGCTATCGTCAGCGATTTCGCGGAACTGCAAGGCGATTTCGCCAAGCACGAACTAGTGCAGGCTCTGGCTGGCGACCAAAAAGCGCGCGCCGCCCTATCCGCAGTGGACATCCCCGTGCTCCACACCGAACCGTCCCCCCTGCAAGAGCGAGGCGTGGGCGATCTCGACCACGCCCAGCAGCAAGTGTTGGCCGCTCTGCCTACCGGTGCCGATTTCTTCATCAGTTCCCCCCTCGACGCGCAGCCGGGAAAGATGGCGGCAGCTATCGTGGCCGAGGCGGCCGCCGCAGGCCGGTCGGTGCTGTACGTTTCTGGGCACCGGCGCGCGGGCACGGTACTGAAAGCGGCGTTGGCGGCTGCGGACCTAGACGAGTTGGTGCTAGAGATTCCGCCGAGCGCTACTTGGCGTGATGATGTTGGCAATCGGCTGCTGGGCGCCATGTCCGCTGGGGCCTTCCGTGAGGTAGGCGCCACCGCCGTCCACGACGCCCTGATCGGAGTGCGCACGCAACTCACCGGGTACATGGACGGGCTGCACCGCAAACACTCCCCGTGGGGCGTTTCGGCTTACGACGCACTCCAAGTTTTGGCCCAGTTGACCGCCGGGCCGGACGGCCCCGCCACAACAGTGCGCCTCTCGGCACAAGTGCTTAACGCTTTGACGGCGTCGAACCGCGCCAAGGCGGCCCACGATTTGACGGTGGCCGGGCAACTCGGTGCTTTCAGGCCTGAGGTGACCAACAGTTGCTGGTTCGGCGCCACGGTCAATAGCCAGTCGGAACTGCTGGCTGCACTGGCGCGGATTCGGCGGCTGGTGGACTCCAATTTGCCGTTGCTGATTGCGCAGGCCGAATACATCGCCGACGCCACGGGCCTGCGCCCGGCTAGCACAGTCGCCGAACTCGGTGACCAGATAAAGATGTTGGCCGGGATGCGCGGCACCCTTGACGTGTTCCTGCCCATCGTGTTTGAACGCTCGGTGCGCGACCTGATTTCCGCCACCACCCCGCGCAAGCAGCGCCCGGAGAGCGACGAATTTGAGCTCGGGATTCTGGCGGCTCGGCGGTTGCGCAAGCACGCGAAGGGCATGGTACGCCCCGGCGTTAAGGTGGCCGATTTGAGTGGCGCCCTTGAAAAGGTTGAGGCGCAGCGCGAGATTTGGGCTGTCCACGCGGTGCGCCCCGGTTGGCCGGTGCTGCCTGATGGGCTTTCCAGCATTGAGGCATCTTATGAGTCCATCCTGGGCGACATCATGGCGCTCGACCCGATCCTGGCGACCACCACTGGAATAGGTGCTGGGGCCTCTATCGCGGACAACGGGGGGCTGCTTGCGCTCGAATTGCAGGACCTGTTTGAGCGCCTCTCTGTGCTCGGTTCGGACATTGACTACCTCGACGGCCTGCCCCAGCGTGAGGACTGCCTGCGCCGCATCCGGGCCAGCGGCCTGGGCCTGCTGATTAACGACTTCACCGCCCGCGAGGTTGGCCCCGCCCAGGTTCGCGGCGAGTTGGAACTCGCCTGGTGGGGCTCAGTGTTTGAGCAGATGATCAAGGCAGACCCGAACCTGGCGGGTTATGACGGCAAGAGTTTAGCCGCGCTGGTGGCTCGGTTCGCTGAGCTGGATCAGCAGCACGTGGCTGCGCTTTCGGCGCGCGTCCGGGCTAAGGTCGCGGCGCAGACCCAGCAAGCTTTAGCGCAATGCGGTTCCGGGGCGGCCTCCGCGTTCGCAGCGGTGGTCAACTCCGGTCGGGCGACAAGTTCCGGCACGAATCAGCAGCGGTTGGCACCTTCGGCGCCGATAGGCGGCGGCGGATCATTCGCTAACGGCACTGGGAACACCGCAGCCGGGTTTGAGGCGTTGTACGGCGCCTTGGTCACTGGCGATTTCCAGTCCGTTCGACAACTCGTGGAGCGGCATGGCCGGTTCGTCCACAAACTCCGGCCGGTTTTCATTGCGACCCCAGCTTTGGTTCCGCATTTGCTGCCTACCGAACGCTGCGTGGATTTGGTAGTGATCGAGGCGGTGGAGAGCCTGCAACTGTCGCAGTTGGTGCCCACATTGGCAAGGGCAACCCAAGTGGTGGTGATTGGCGACCCACACGCTGCCAGTGGCTCGGCGCTGCCCGCTTTACAAGAGGTAATGGTCAACCTGTGCCTGCCCATGCGGGCTGCCGTGCGCGACCCTGCCATCACAAAACTGATGTCGGATCATGGTTACGGTGCGCACCTGTCCATCGCCCCAATGCCGCGCGGTTCGGCTGCCGTTTCATTTGAGAAGGTGGAAGGCCGGGGTATGGTTGATCCTGATTCCGGCTTAGTTGATTCCACCACCGAGGAACTTGCGACTGTGGTCGGTTTGGTGCTCAACCATGCGCGAACGCGCGCACACGAGAGCCTGGCCATCGTTACCCTGACTAAGCGCCATGCGGACGCGATAGCCGCTGCCCTGCCCGGTGCCATCAAGGCTGACCCCACCCTGGCCGCCTACTTCGGCCCCGCTGCGGTGGAGCCCGTAACGGTAGTGCCTGCCAGCGAAGTAGCAGGTCTGCGCCGAGACGCGATGATTTTCTCCCTAGGTTTGGGCTGCACCCCGCACGGACGCGTGTTGCACAATTTCGGGCAGATTAGCGCCCCAGGGGGTGCCGAACTGCTGAACGCCATCCTGGCAGTATCCCGCAAGCGCCTGGTGGTTGTGTCGTGCTTCGGGGCGGGTGATATTGACCGCGAGCGTATTCAGTCGGGTGGCCCGGAATACCTGGTGCAGTTGCTGGAGTTGGCTCAAACTCGCAGTGGGCAAGCCTGGCAGATTCCTGGGCGCTCGGCAGCCGATTTGCACCTTATTCCCGGTGGCGATGATTCTGTGGTTCCTCAAGAATGCGGCCAGCCGGACTCGCCCAATGCTGAAGCACAATTCCCGCCGCAAGACAAGCTGCTCTGCGACATCGGCGACCGGCTCAAACGGGAAGGCTACCCCGTTGAGTACAACTACGGGTTTGCAGGCGGGCCAAAGATTCCGATGGCGGTTGGGCATCGTGACCTGCCGGGGGAGATGCTGGTCGCTGTCCACTCAGACGGCCCGGATTACCTCGCGGAGCCGTCCTTGCGGGTTCGGGATCGGCACCGCACTGAGCGGCTCACCAAGATGGGCTGGTTGGTGACGCAAGTGTTCTCCGTCGGGGCGTTCTTGGACCCCGAGGGGGAGGCAGCGCGCATCGGCCGATTGGCCCAGGTGGCGCGGGCCTCTCGCTTAACCTCGCGGGCGGACACCGCCCCGGTGCCGAGCCAGGCGGAGGTGACGGTGCTTGCCGCCGCTTCGCAGTTGGGTCGGTGATCTCGCGGTTCGGCTCGGCAGGCTTGTCGGGATCGACGGGTTCGATGAAATCGGTGGCTTAGTGGAATCGGCAGGCGCGAATAGAACCGTAGGCACGGTTGGATCAGTGGAAACGGTTGATTCAATGAGTGCGTCGGTGCCACTAGTCGTGCCGATTGCGCCAAAGCGGGAAAAGTTGAAGAGACCCCGACGTGCGGTGCGTCAGGGTAACGAGCGGGAGGCGATCCTTGGGCTTGGCGCCGATGAACGTGCCGACACCGAAACGAACGACTATGCATTGCGTGAAAACGTGCCCCCGCACCACGGCCCGTAAGAAAAAGCGCTCGGGTATCGGCAATCAAAAGCCCCGACGATTGCCAGGGCTTAGGTGCGTTGGGATTACTGAGATTATGCCGCCACTAACTGCTCTGCCGGCGTCCGCATTGAATATGGCATAAGTTCCTCTGAGATCCTGCGAACATCAGCGAGCAAATCTTCAGGTAAGGGAATGCTTTTACGATCCGCTTCCATTAGGAATACTTCAAGCGCCTCTTGCCACTCCCCGACACCAACAGAATCATGCGCATACTCGTTTGTCAATTCAGGTATCGTCAATAATCGCTCCACGATTGGAATCATCTCTGGTACTCGGTCGTCCATAAACTCTGCTATCGTACTCACCACCTTTTCCATAGTCCTTACCGATAGGATGGCATGTCGGTATCGTCCATTCGGCACTATTACGATCCAATCTTACCGGAACCCGAGTGAAATCTCCTAGCCGACGAGGATGGCCGACACCTGACCCTGCCGCGCCGCGACGGCCAAATCGGGGGCCTCAGCAGGGCGAACCGCAAACAGAGTCGCAGCGCCACTGCCGCCAATGCTTGGCAAAGAAAGGAGGCCCCCGCCAACCCCTGCTCCGGATCGGGGCGGCAAAACCAGGGCCGAACGCGCCAACACGCGAGCTGCACCTTCTGTGTAAGTGACTAAATCGGCGGAATCGCCTGGGGTAAGTAAAGTGACGGCGCTGGAATCCAACACGATGGATACCACCACAGTGCCCGGCGGCGCCAGACTGCTCAGTTCGTTGCTGGACACCAAGGGCAGCCAGATCGGCGTCCCAGCACTAATCGGCGCCAAGACAATGCGCCCGAGCACTTGATCCGGGGAGTCCGCAAGCCATTCAGAACCCCCGCCGAGCGGCAACTGCGCAACGGTGACGTCCGATGCAGTAAGGGGCTGCCCCACCTCCAAAGCATGGGTGGCCACCAAAATTTCGACCTGGCCAGCAGCAACGGGCGCAAAAATCCGCAGCACCGAGGTCACTATCACCCCAACAGCCAGTGCAATCACTAAATGTCGCAGCCGCCAAATGGCCAGTCTTAAGTTGCGACCACGCCGTGCCGCGCCCTTGCCCGCAGGTGTTGGATATCCGAAACGTTCCATGCCCAAAGCCTGGCAGAACTGGGCCGCCCGCCGTCGGGCACTATCCACAGCTTCCAATAACACATTCGCTGTCCGCGCGGATTGTGGATAACCGCGATAGCATGAAACTAGCCCGCGAAAGCCCGAGCCACGCCCGCGACCGCTCCGCAAGCGACAACCCGAGCGCAGCCCGCGACCGCTCCGCAAGCGACAACCCGAGCGCAGCCCGCGACCGCACGCCAAGGAGGATTGCCATATGCCCACATACGCTTACCATTG
>JAITCS010000150.1 GCA_031282935.1 Cellulomonadaceae bacterium | reverse complement strand
CTTTCACCTGAGCGTGTGGTTAGCGATGTTGATTTCTTTACTCTTGTGCGCTGCCGTGGGGTTGCTTAATGGCATTTTAGTGATGCGCACGGGTTTGCCCTCATTTATTGTCACGTTGGCTTCCTTTTTCGTGTTGCAAGGCATAAATCTCGCCGCCGTGCGGGCTCTAATTGGTCAAGTTTCTGTGCAAGGCATGGCGCAAGTGCCGTATTTCCGAAACGTGCAATGGCTGTTAGCCTCGCAGACTTCGTTCTTTGGCACGGGGGCGTTCATTCAGAGTTCCGTGTGGTGGTGGTTGGCGATTGTGGTTTTAGGAACCTGGATTTTGACCCGAACTCGGGTAGGCAACTGGATATTCGCGGTGGGCGGTGATGTGAATGCGGCGCGCGCGACCGGCGTTCCCATCAATCGTACAAAGGTGGGGTTGTTCATTGCGGTCGCGGTTTGCGGTTGGTTGGTGGGGCAGATTTCGTTATTCCGATTCGGCACGGTGCAAAGCTCAACTGGGGTTGGGCTGGAACTTATTTACATCATTTGCGCCGTGGTGGGCGGTTGCGTGATGACCGGCGGGGTCGGTTCGGCGGTTGGCCCAGCTCTGGGAGCGCTGATTTACGGCATGGCTAATTTGGGGATTATTTATGCCGGATGGGACAACAACTGGCTCAAAGCGTTTTTAGGGATAATGCTTTTGTTGGCGGTGCTGCTCAACAATTACATCAGACGAAAAGCGGTCGGTTTAGCATGAGCGACCAGTACAAGATGACCGCGCTTTCATCGAACGAAACAATAAACAACCCCCCGCTTATCCAGGCGGTGAACATCGGGAAAAATTACGGCTCTATTGTGGCTTTGGAAGGCGTTTCAACCCAAATAGACGCCGGTAAAGTCACTTGCGTGCTGGGCGATAACGGCGCCGGGAAATCCACCCTCATTAAGATATTAGCCGGAGCGCAAGATTACGACAGCGGATCGCTTTACTGTTCGGGCGAATTGGTGCATTTCATCAGCCCTCGTGACGCGCTGAATCGCGGCATTGCTACCGTTTATCAGGATTTAGCGGTGGTGCCGATGATGCCCGTGTGGCGCAACTTCTTCCTGGGCAGCGAACCCACCACCGGGCGCGGCATCACCCGGCGGCTCACCACCAGGGCGATGAAAGCCACCGCCAAATCGGAACTGGCCAACATGGGCATTGACCTGCACGATGTTGACCAACCCATCGGCACGCTGTCCGGCGGCGAAAGGCAGTGCGTGGCCATCGCGCGGGCCGTCCACTTCGGCGCAAAAGTGCTGATCCTCGACGAACCCACCGCCGCCCTCGGCGTCAAGCAAACCGCCGTCGTGCTGCGCTACATCGCCGCTGCTCGGGAGCGTGGCCTCGGCGTCGTGTTCATCACGCACAACCCACACCACGCCTACCCCATCGGCGACCGCTTTTTGCTGCTGCGGCGCGGCCACTCCATCGGAAACTTCACCAAAGACCAGATCGCCCTGCCGGAACTTACCGAAATGATGGCAGGCTCCGACGAACTCTCCGCGCTCACCTGATGCTGCGCGCTCCCCTGTTGGTGGCTGTTCCCATAAACGCCGAGGCTTAACCGATAGTCGGTTTTTTAGGCCGCTGCTCACCCGATTACGAGTGTCAACGGGCGCGGTGTTACCGCGCAGTGTGCCTTGTGGCCAGGCATAGTGGGCAATCCCCGCGATTAGGCGGTGCGGCGCGCCCGCTTGGTGGGCAGCGCCACCAGCAGCCCACCGACCAGCAACACTACCGCGAGCGCCAACGTCACCCTGTTGATACCCGTGAGCAGCAGCTCTGGAGTGTCAGACGGGGTTTGGTCCTCACCGCTGCCGGTGATGCCCACGTCAGGCACCTCGTCGCCACCGGTGATGCCAACCTCAGGCGGCACGGGGAGAACCGGGCCGGGCACTCCTGGCTCCACAGGGGTTACCGGCAAAGTTGGGTAACTTGGCACGATGGGGGCCACGGGCACAATCGGCGTCACAGGCACCACCGGATAGCCAGGCGTCACCGGCAACTCCGGCGCGGGCGGCACTGGGTCAACCGGCGGCGCTGGGTCCACAGGCGGATCAACCGGCAGCGTCGGGTCAACTGGCAGCGTCGGATCAACTGGCGGCGTCGGAACATCGGTTTCGCCCCCGATCTCCAATTGCAAATGGAAATCGGCCTGCGTGTGCGGCAGGTTGCCAATGTTGTGCGGCACTCCCGTGTACGGGTCGGTCGCGTCGGCGAAGAAGCTCCAGTCGAAAGGCAGGTCAACAAAGTTCCCGGCCTCAATCAGAATACCACCGGCGTCGTCAGCCCCGCCAAAATGCAGTTGCACAGTTTCGGAGGCCAGCAAGCTCGACACCGGCACGCCGTTGACAGTCAAATGGTCGTAGGCTGGGTCATCGCCGCGACCGGCCAAATTGTGCAACCGGTTGTTCACAAAGCTGGCGTTCAGCGTGCCCGCCGTCGGGCCGTCGTTATGCACCCGCACCGTGGTGGTCCAAGCGTCGCCCGGCACGATGAGCCGGTACGCTCCCGCCCCTTCGATCAACTGGTCGGACCCGGCGATTTCGCCCTCGTGGCTGAACAGGTTGAACGGGATCACCACTGCAGCGCGCGGCCAGCTCATGCGCACTTCGCGTATTCCACTGGCTTGGTCAAGGCGCCAAGTCTCGGCGTCGTTCCAGGTGGTGGCGTTGGTGCCCTGCTCGCTTACACTGCGTAACAGTTCGGTGAGGGTGCTAGTGGGGGCTACGGTGGCCGCTACGGCTGGTGCGGCCAACAGCGTGCCGGTCACCAGCAGGGCTGCGGCTTTAGCAACCCGGCGGTTGAGCCTGTCGAAACCCCGGTCGGTGGCGTGTCGAGTCATGATTGGTTCCCCAGTTCAGTTGCCCCACCCTCGGGGTGGTCAGCATCGTCTTTCTTGACAAACAGCACCACGGCGTACGACACCAGTGCTAGCCCAACTGCGCTAATGGCAATCAGGGCGTTTCGGCCATTGGTTATGTGCCCAACTAGGGGCACGGAATACCACACCCGGCCCATGATTTGCTCCGGACGCAACGGCTGGTCGGGCGCATTATTGGCGTCACCTTGCGTTATGATATTCTCGATGGAGCCATGCTCATCAGCGGTAATGTCTATGATCCGGTGCGTGATCAGCGTGGCCACTCCGCTGTGCGGTTGAAAGGTCACGATATCGCCGATTTCGAGGTTTTCGGAGGCGGTGGGTCGCACGATAACCAAGTCGCCCGGGCGGAATGTCGGCTGCATCGAGCCGGACAACACTGTGAGCGGAACTGCCCCGGTTACCCTCGGCACAATGGCCACCGCAGCGGCGAGTGCCACGAGCGCCACCAAAAACACGTTCAAAACCAAATGCCCAATGCGGAAACCCCGTTGGTTGAGCC
>JAITCS010000078.1 GCA_031282935.1 Cellulomonadaceae bacterium | reverse complement strand
GGATTCGGGCGGGGTGTTCACGCGAGGCTTGATTAGCGGCATGAATCGCGGCTTCGGCGTCCACATGCACGGCGAAATCCGGGTTGGCGTTCTCGCCCTCAGCGGAATGCCCCGGAGTGCCTGCGCCTTGGCGAGCGCGGCGCACCAAAAGTCGCTTTCCAGTACCGGCGCCATCCGAGGCGGTATCAACCGAGCCGTTGTCAGCAGAGGAGCCGTCAACTGAGGCACCGGTAACGGCGTCATGGACGTGCCCCGGCTCAGGCATGGCGCAACAGGCCGCGCCCAAATCGGAGGGGTCAAGCTCAACCTCAGCCCCGCCTTGCACGGGGATGGCCTCATCGTTCAGGATCACTAAGGTCAGCACTCGCCCTAGCGCGACGGCGTTTCCGCTCTGCTTGAGGTCCACCAACTTAGCTTCAACCTCGGTGGTGGTTATGGCGGGCATATCAATAATCATGGGCGGCGCCAACTCCTGCCTTCGCGAGCCAACATTTCATCTGCACTTGCGGGGCCCCAAGAACCAGCCGGGTAGCCGTCTGGTTTGCCATGGGTTTCCCAATATTTCTCAATCGGATCCAGTATCTTCCACGATAACTCTACTTCAGCGCGGCTGGGGAATAGCGGCGGGTCACCAAGCAAAACATCAAGAATAAGGCGCTCGTAGGCTTCCGGGGAGTGCTCGGTAAAGGCGTGCCCATATCCGAAATCCATTGTGACATCACGAATGGCCATCGCAGTTCCAGGCACCTTAGCGCCGAACCGCAGCGAAACCCCTTCATCGGGCTGAATACGAATAATAAGCGCATTATTGCCTAAACTCTGGGTCGCGGCTTCGCTGAAAGGAATAAACGGCGCTTTCTTGAATATTATCGCGACTTCCGTAACCCGCCGCCCTAACCGTTTTCCTGTGCGCAAATAGAAAGGCACCCCAGCCCAACGCCTGTTCTCAACCTCAAGCCGCACGGCAGCATAGGTTTCCGTAATAGATTCTGGGTTGAAACCCTCTTCTTGCAAAAATCCGGGCACCAGATGGCCACCCTGCCAGCCTTCGGTGTACTGCCCACGAGCTGTTTGCTTGTCTATGTCTTTCGGCCCACGAATTTGCGAGAGCAAGCGCATTTTTTGCGCCCGCAAATTGCTGGCGTCAAATGTGGCTGGTTCTTCCATCGCGGTCAGCGCCATTAATTGCAACAAGTGGTTTTGGATGACATCGCGCGCGGCCCCCACGCCGTCGTAATATCCGGCGCGCCCTTCAATGCCGATATCCTCAGCCATCGTAATCTGCACGGAATCAACGTAACGCGAATTCCACAGCGGCTCAAAAATGGTGTTTGCGAACCGCAACGCCAAAAGGTTCTGAACAGTTTCTTTGCCTAAGTAGTGGTCAATTCGGAATACGGAATCCGGATCAAAAACAGATTCGAGCAGATCGTCCAATTCTTCGGCGGATTGCAAATCGTGGCCGAAAGGCTTTTCGATTACCACCCGGCGCCAACGCCCGGGCTCTGCCTTCGCGAGACCGTGCTTTTGCAACATTCCGATAATGTCAGGGAAAGATTTTGGTGGCACCGATAAATAGAACGCGTGATTGCCACCCGTGCCGTGATTTTGATCCAAATCCTCTAGCGCTTTACCGAGCCGCTCAAAAGCGGCATCATCATCGAAAGAGCCCTGCACAAATCGAATACCGGAAAGCAACTGCTCCCAGGTTTCCTCCCGAAATTCGGTGCGGCAATGCTCCTTGACGGCGTCGTGAACCACCTCGGCGAAGTCCTCTTGATCCCAAGAACGCCGCGCGAAACCCACTAGAGCGAAACCCGCAGGCAGCAAGCCCCGGTTCACCAAATCATATATGGCAGGGAGTAGCTTCTTGCGAGCCAGGTCGCCGGTAACCCCGAACAACACCAGACTGGACGGCCCGGCTATGCGCGGGAGCCGTAAATCCTCCGGATCGCGGAGAGGATTGCGAGGATATGTTGCCGTCGCTGCTGTCACGATAGCCACCCTACCCCATTACCTCGTAAGTGGGTAGGTACATGCCGCAACGGCACAAATTAATGCCTTGAAATAATGCATCGGGAGCGCAGTGGCAGGCTGAGGTGGGTATCCTTGAGTCGCCGCAAGCGGACGGGTCGGCGCGGGTAGTTGGCGGGCAGGGAGCGATGGGCCAGATGATGCCAACACGGCATAGTTTCGGCCAGCTCCGTGGTGTCGCGGTGGGTATTTCGGTGATTTCGTTTGCTTGTTCTAGGCGGTTAGCTAAGTGTATTTGTGGTTTCGTTCGCGCAGGCTATGGCAGTGCTGCGCCAGCGCTGGGCTGTCGGGCGGGGTGGTGCAATGGCAATTCGGCTGCCAGGTCTTGCAACATTTGGCACCTCTGGTGCGGCTGTAGAAAGTGATGAGAGCAACCGTTCCCTCGCCGCAGATTTAGTGGTGGGGCTGGCCGTAATGCTCGGCCTGTGGCTAGTTGTGGTGCTGGGGCGGCGCATGAGTGGCCCGATTGGCGCCATCGGAACCCCAACAGTGCTTTCCACAAACCCTTACATGCTGCCTTACTATGCGGCGCGGTCTTTGTTGCGCATGTTCCTCGCGCTTTTCGCCTCCACAATTTTCGCCCTAATATATGGCTACATTGCAGCGCGGTCTCGCCGAGCTGAGAAAGTTTTAGTGCCGCTGCTGGACATTTTGCAATCGGTGCCTATTTTGGGGTTTCTTTCGGTTACTTTGACTTTCTGGTTGGCGTTAGTGCCGGGGCGCGAATTTGGGGTAGAACTGGCTTCGATATTCGCGATATTCACCTCACAAGCCTGGAATATGGCTTTCGCTTTTTACCAGTCCATGAGTTCGCAATCGCGTGATTATGATGAAGTGGCGCGAATGTTGCGGCTCACCAAGTGGCAACGGTTCTGGAAGCTTGATGTGCCCAACGGCATGATTCCGTTGGTTTGGAACGGCATGATGAGCTTCGGTGGGGGCTGGTTCTTCCTGATCGCCTCTGAAGTAATTGCGGTTAATAACGATGTTTATGCCCTGCCCGGGATTGGTTCATTTGTGGCGGCGGCATCAGAGCGGCAGGAAATGAGCCGGATTCTGATGGCGATTGCGGCCATGATCATTATGGTGGTGTTAGTCAACTTCGTTTTCTGGCGCCCCATGACGGCTTGGGCTGAGAAATTCCGGTTGGGCGATACTCAAGTTACCCAGCAACGTTCTTTGGTGCTCGATTTATTACGACGTTCGGTTATTCCCGCCTCTGCAGCCGCAGCTTTCGCGCCGCTGGGCCGGGCCATGTACCGCGCCACCAAACCGCTGGGCGTCACCGACAGGCCGCTTCGGGTTGACTACCGGCGGCGCCGCGTGGGCGACATCATTGCGATTATCCTGGGCGCCGCGTTGTTGGGCGTGGGGCTGGTATGGATGTTAATGTACCTGCAAAACAGTGTTGGGTTGGGGGAGTTCGTTCACGCCTTTATCCTGGGGTGGCTCACCTTTGCTCGCGTTGCGGTTTTGTTAGTGCTCGCCACCCTAATCTGGGTTCCAGTGGGCATTTGGATCGGCCTCAATCCTGAAGTCACTCGGTTCGCGCAGCCTATTATCCAAGTTTTGGCGTCATTCCCGGCAAATT
>JAITCS010000044.1 GCA_031282935.1 Cellulomonadaceae bacterium | reverse complement strand
GTGTTCCTGTCGGGCGAAAGGGAAATCAAGGACGCCGCCGACGCCCTCAGCGGCCACCTGAAAGATCGCCTGACCGGCCCAAATCGCAATGACGCCGTCGAGTTGCTGCCGTTGTATTCGAGGCTTTCCGCCGCCGAGCAGCACCGCATCTTCGCCCCGCACGACCGCCGCCGCATTGTGCTGGCAACCAACGTGGCCGAAACCTCGCTCACCGTGCCTGGGGTGCGTTACGTAGTGGATTCCGGGCTGGCGCGCATCTCGCGGTATTCCAAGTCCACTAAGGTGCAGCGTTTGCCCATTGAGCCGATTTCGCGGGCGTCGGCGCGGCAGCGTTCGGGCCGTTCTGGGCGTGAGGCGGCGGGCGTGGCGATTCGCCTGTTCAGCGAGGACGATTTTGAGGGCCGCGACGAGTTCACTGAGCCGGAGATTCTGCGCACCTCGCTGGCGGCCGTGTTGTTGCAGATGATCGCGGTGGGCGTGGTGGCTGACCCGGACGAGGTGACAGCGTTCCCGTTTGTCCAGGCGCCGGACACCAAGGCCGTGCGCGACGGGGTGGTGCTGCTGCGGGAGTTGGGCGCGCTCACCAACGCCGATGTTTCACGTGAAACTCCGGTTGGCCTCACGGCGGTGGGGCGGCAGTTGGCGGCGCTGCCGATTGACCCGCGTTTGGCGCGGATGGTGCTTGAGGGGGTCAAACTAGGGGTGGGCGCTGAGGTGGTGGTGATCGCGGCGGCGCTTTCCATTCAAGACCCGCGCGAGCGGCCTCAGGAGGAACGGGATTTCGCGGATCAACTGCACAGCCGGTTTGTGGATCCGAATTCGGATTTCTTGACGATGTTGAATTTGTGGAACTACCTTTTGGAGCAGCAAAACACGCTTTCCGGTTCCGCATTTCGGCGTTTATGTAAAGCGGAGTTTATCCACTATCTTCGCGTGCGGGAATGGCAGGATTTAGTTTCCCAAATTCGGGGCATGGCCGGGGAAATTGGGCTAAACATTGGTCATATTGATGAATCTGCAGCGCGCGGCGATGCCCGGAAAGGGAAAACCACCCCTGGGGATGTGGATCATGTGGAGTTCAGTTTGCGGCCTTTGCACAGCAATGGCGATCAGATTCATCGCGCTTTGTTGCCAGGCTTATTATCCCAATTAGGTATGCAGGAAACCCGCGACATTCCGGCTTCGGCGGTGGCGGGGCTGCGCGGCGAGGCGCGGGCGCGGGCGTTGCGGCAGGCCGCCAAGCGGGCGCGCAACGAATACCTGGGGGCGCGCGGCACGCGGTTTGCAATTTACCCCGGTTCGCCGATCTCTTCCAAGCCCCCGGCCTGGCTGATGGCTGGGGAGTTGGTGGAAACCTCGCGCTTGTGGGCGCGGCAGGTGGCCCGAATCAACCCGGACTGGATTGAGGGCGCCGCCGATCACCTAGTGCGAAAATCCTACGCGAACCCGCACTGGTCCGCCAAGAAGGGCGCCGCGATGGCCACCGAAAAAGTGATGCTTTACGGTTTGCCCATTGTTACCGACCGGAAAGTGCTGTACGGCAAAATAGACGCCCCGGCGGCACGGGAAATGTTTATCAGACATGCCCTAATCCAAAACGAGTGGCGCACGCATCACGATTTCCAAAAAAAGAACCAACAGTTGTTAGCGGAAATCTCCCAGCAAGTGGCCAGATCGCGGCGGAGGGATTTGATTACCGATGAAGAGGACTTATTCCGATTTTACGATAAACGTATTCCCGAAACCGTAATTAGTGGCGCCGATTTCGATTACTGGTGGAAATCTGCCAAACAAAAGCAGCCCAAATTACTCACGCTCACAGCGCAGGCTTTGGCCCACCCGGATGTTGACTTGGCGGGTTTCCCTGACACTTGGACGCAGGGCGACTTGACCTTGCCATTGAGCTACGAGATGGCGCCCGGCACAGAGGCGGACGGGGTGACGCTGCACATTCCGGTTTCGGTTTTGGCCCGGGTTGAGAACGCAGGGTTCGATTGGCTGGTGCCGGGCATGTTGGAGGATTTGTGCGTGGCCACGATTCGCTCCTTGCCCAAGCCCGTGCGCGTGCAGTTGGTGCCCGCCCCGGACGCGGCACGCGAGATCGCGGCTTGGTTGCGCGAGCACACTCCGGATTGGGCGGACATGTCACGGGCGGGGGGAATGGCGGATTCTTTCGGGGCGGCGTTTGCGCAGGCGGCTGCGGCGGTGCGCGGGGTTGCTATCCCGGCCGATACGTTTGATGAGGCCCAGGCGGCGCGGCTGCCGGCCCATTTGCGCATGAGGTTTTCTGTCGAGGCACCGGGCGGGAAAGGCGGGCCGCAGGTGTTGGGCGCTTCGCTGGACTTGCCTGAGTTGCAGCGCGAACTGGCTCCGCAGGTGCAAACCGCCGTCGCCGGGGCTATGCAAAAAGCCATCGCTGGCACGATGCAAACAGCGGTCGCGGGTGCGATCCGAACACCATTTACAGGAGCACCGTTTATAGGTGCACCGCAGCACGACAGCGCCCGGGAATCGAAACCGGAAAACCTAACGGCCCAAACAAAAATCCCCGAGTCCGTCCAAGTGGATCAGGGCGGCGTCATGGTGCGCGGCTACCCGGCGCTCGTGGCAGGGAAAGGCTCGGCAACCCTGGAGATTTTGAGCACCCCGGAACAGGTGGCCGCCGAACACGCCAAGGGCGTGCGCGCCCTGTTGGCGCAACAGCACCGCATCAACACCCAAAGGATCACCAGCCGGTGGACGGCCAAGCAGGCCCTCACCTTGGCCGCGAGCGCCTACCCGAGCACGGAGGCCCTGGTCTCCGACCTGCAACTGGCCGCCGTTGGGGCCCTCACTGATGGCCAGTTTGGCCACCCTGACGCAGGCGCCATCCGCTCGCAGGCTGAGTTCCAGGCAGCGAGCAAGGTGGTGCAAGCGAACCTGGAGAATGAAGTCCACTTGATCGTCGGGCACGTGGTGGCGGCCTTGACCGCCGCAACTGAGTTGCGGAAAGAAATCGCCGCCAATTCCAACAAACTCCCCCTACTAGCCACTTTGTCTGACATAAAGGCCCAACTAAATGACCTGCTCGCCCCAAGTTTCATCGTAAATACTCCCCCTGACCGGCTGCCGCATTTGGTGAGGTACTTACGGGCCGCCAGCCACCGCATCGAAAAGGCGGCAGCGAACCCGGCCCGCGATACCGAACTCGCCTGGCAAATCGGGGAACTCACCAAGCAGTACGAGCAAGCTTTAGCCAAAGCAAAAACCGAACACAAACGCCAAGACTTGGAACTCGCGCGCTGGCTGCTGCAAGAACTGCGCGTAAGTTATTTCGCGCAACACTTGGGCACTATTGGCACGGTTAGCGCCAAACGTTTCACTAAACTATTGGCTGGATAACCCATGCCTGCTGTGATAGTTAAGCCCACCTCGCTAAAAGACAAAATCGCCAGCAAGGGTATCGCTAAATTGGTGCTGCCCAAAGCCTCCAAGATTCTCACCAACGTTATCCAGTTAGGGCCCAGGGTGGTGTTGCGCAGCGCCACTCAGTTGTTGCGGGTGAACCCGGTTACTCGTATCGCCTCGGTTTCCAGCCTCACCATTGTTGACATTTATTTGCTGGCCAAGAAGCGGATTAGCAGGCAGCAGTTCTACATTAATTTGGCTTACAGCCTCACCATGTTTTTGGGCAGCACTATTGGCTGGTATGCGGGGAGCCAGTTGGCGGCGCAGCTGGCTCTGGATGCGATTTTGGCTTTCGGAATTAGCGCGCTGTTTCTGCTGGCCGGAAATAGTTTAGCGGATAAACTAACTCGTTCTTTGGTTTCACGGTATGCGGTCACCGATTGCCAAAGGGGGTTAGCGGAAATAAACCAAGTATGTCCCGAAGATATTCACATCGGAGTCACACCCGACCAGTGCATTGAAGTATTCCGGCAAAACGGGGAGGAAAAAGGCCGCTGTATCGAACAAATTATCCTAACCGCCCAAAATCAGGCCGAAAACGGCGAAAAGCAAAGCCGAATAAGCGCACTAACTAAAAGCAGAAACGCGAAACCTAAACTAAACGCAGATTGAAAGCGTGCACCGATTCGTGCCCAGGCACCGCTTTAGCCACATCCTCTAAAGAATAGTACTTAGCGTAACGCCCCAACAACGTAGCGGCTTCGTCAGAGGTATAAACCTCAGTGGCAGAAGCGGCCCGCGCTAATTGCAAAGCGAGGTTCACGTTCGGGCCGAATATGTTGCCGTAAGCGGCCAGCACGCGCCCCCACGTCAAACCCACATGGACAGGTTTGCCGTACTGGCCTACCTCCATGTTCGCCAACTTCAGAGAGATTTCCGCCCCGGTTCCAATGTCGTCTGCAACCCAAAGCACACCATCGCCAAGTTGCTTGATAACGCGGCCCCCGCCAGCTCTAATCGTGTCCCAAGCTCTGTTGTGGAAAGACTGAACCAGCGAACCGTATTGCGTGGTGTTCAGGTTAGTGGTGAGTTCCGTGAAATTCACAATCTGGGCGTATCCGACCGCGCGCAACAAGGGGAATTGTTGATCATCATCATTAACCCCGCGTTGCAAAACCGTTTCCAAGGTCATCCTGCGCACGGCTGTGGCGTACTGGTGTAACCACATCATCTCAAACTGCGGTAAAAAGTCCTTGCCCAAACGCGGCGCGTACTCGGCCGCTTCAATGCGCGCTTGGGTGTCGTTTAGCCCGTAGCGTGCCGCCAAAAACTGCACAATGGATTCCACCTGCCACAAGGCCAACCGCTCCATCACCGAGCCCATCGCGCGCACCATGCTGCCCAGGGATTCATCATCCAACTGCTCGGCCAGGGCGAAACGCTTTAAGTCTTTGAGGCCCTCAACATCTTTGGGGTAAAAGTGCTTCTCGTCGGCAGCTTTTTCGGGCATACCGCTCCAAAGCCGCAATTTTTCGATGTCCTCTAGGCTCCACCCGGTTTGCTCGGATAATTCTGCAACATCAATGGAGGGATGGTCGCCGAAAACGCTCACATCAAGCTGCTCATCCAAGCCAGCCAGGGTGTCAAGATCAACAGCGATAACCCTTTTCTTTCGGGGAAGGTTGCCGGTAGGCGCACTACTGGCTGGAGCGCCGAAATCGGGCACGCTGTTTTCTAGGGGCACGCCTATACGATACACCCTGCGGTGTGAAGTAGCTCACAGAGCGCCCGCAAAAGCGACACATCGTGGCCACTAAAGCTCGCCTAGCGCCGATAAAGCTCGCCGTCACGAGATATAGTTTTTCGGGTCCTCCTCATAAGTTACCTTCGCGGGGTGTACCAGCCCAATGCCCTTGGCTAGGAAAGCGGGCTGCTCGGTCACGGTGAAACCGCTGGCGCGCGAGAGCAAAAGCGCCGCCGCAGGCCCGACAAAGACCTCACCCGGGGGCGCCACTTGGGTGAGCCTCGCCGCTAGGTTCACGCCGGGGCCGAAAATGTCCCCGTACGCGCTGAGCACCCGCGTCCACTCCAGGCCCACGCGCACCTGCCAGCCGTCAACCAAGGCATCAGGCTGGGCGAGGGCCAACGCAATTTCCGCGCCGATGTGTACATCGCTGGCCACCCAAAAGACCGCGTCCCCAATCATGTTTATCACGCGACCCCGTCGCACCGTGATGATGTCCCAGGCGGTGTCGGTGAAAAGGTGAATCAGCTCGGTGAACTCTCGGGTGTCAAAACTCTCGGTGCGCGAGGTGAAGCCAACCAAGTCCGCGAAACCCACCACCCGCACCAGCGGGAAGTTCTCATCATCGCTGTGTACCCCGCGCTGCGCGAGCGCCTCGGTGGTGAGGCGGTGCGTGGCGGCCGCGTAATGCCTGCGCCACACGTGCAGCATCAGGGATTCCATAACCTCCGCCCGAGAGGGGGCGAACTTGGCGCCCCGCAGCCGGGCGTCAGTGTCGCTCAGGTTCTCATTAATGGCCAGGTGCTGGATTATCGCCTCCACATGCCGCAGCGCAAACCGCTCCATCGTGGCGCCCAAACCGCGCAGCATGGCCGCCATGTTGGCCTCGTCAACCTGCTCACTTACGGCAAATTTCTTGACATCTTTGATGGTTTCGACGTCCTCTTGCGTCCACCGCCGTTCCGTAACCCGGGTAGTGGGCTCTCCGATCCAGCGCATAATGTTCTGGCACTCTTCCACGCTGGCGCCCGATAATTCGGCCAAATCCTCCAGGGTGTACTTGGTGGGGCCGCCCAGCACAATCGCATCAATTTGCCGGTCAAGGCGCACAACTTCAGCCAGGTTCCCTATTGACGCCTGCCCTCCGCGCCCGCCCTGCGCACTCATGTGACTAAAACTACATTGACTTGCGTCAAATGTAAATGATATGTTGCTAAATAGTTTGTGGTTTTTGCGAATACTGGAGGGCTCGAAAAAATGGACGCGCCCTTTATCAGGCTGCACAACGTGATCAAGCGCTATGACAGCCCCGGAGGCGTATCCGTGGTGGCGCTCAATCAGGTGTCATTCGACATTCGCAAGGGCGACCTAGTGGTTATCGTGGGTCCCTCAGGAGCGGGCAAAACCACCCTGCTGAACCTTTTGGGCGGCATGGACACCGCCACCAGCGGCAACATGTGGGTGGGCGGCAGCGAAGTCAGCTCGCTCACCGAAAAGCAACTCACCGAATATCGGCGCCACGATGTCGGCTTTGTGTTCCAGTTCTACAACCTCATGCCAAACTTGACCGCCCTCGAAAACGTGCAACTGGCCACCGAAATTTGCCGCAACCCCCACCCTGCCGCCGAAATCCTGGCCGGGGTTGGGCTACGCGGGCGCGAGGGTTCCTTTCCGGCGCAGTTATCGGGCGGGGAACAACAACGGGTTTCCATCGCGCGGGCCGTGGCCAAAAACTCCCACATTTTGCTGTGCGATGAACCGACCGGCGCGTTGGACTACGAAACCGGGAAACAGATTCTGGCCCTTTTACGCGACGTTTGTGACACCCTGGGCACCACGGTAATCATCGTGACCCACAATTCGGCGCTGAAAGCGATGGCCGACACTGTTATCACGGTGAAGAACGGGCAGGCATCTTCGGTGGTGCGCAATGAACACCCGACGCCGATTGCGGAAATCGAATGGTAGGTTCGGGGTTGGCGCTTGGCTCGTCGCGGGTGGGGTTCGGTTCAGGTTCGTCGCGGGCGCGGTCGGCGCTTAGCTCGTCGGGCTCTGGTTCCGGTTACGCGCGCGTGGTTTCCCGAATCGTGACGAAACACTTGGTGCGCTTGGCGGTAATTGCTGGCCTCACCGCGATAAGCATTGCACTAATTACCGGAATTGGGTTATTGGCCCCCACTATCAGGCAAAGTTTGGAAATGTTTATCGCTGACGGCGCGCCGCCGCAGCTCACCTCATATATCGGGTTTATCGCCGATGGGGTAGAAAGAATAGCCGCCATATTCCCCACCCTCTTCAGCGCCGTGGTCGCCTTGGTGGTCTATATGACAATCACGCGATTGGTCGAATCCGAAAGAGCCCAAATCGGCACCCTGGCTTCATTAGGATATTCTCGCCATCATATTGTGGCCGGATATTTACCTTTCACGCTGTTAAGCTGTTTAGTGGGGGGCGCGCTCGGTTTGGCGCTCGGATATTTCGTGGTGTCACCAATACTTTTCGACATTATTCAGGATACATTTGCCTTGCCGGACGCCGGGCACGTGACGCCTTGGGTTGGCATATTCACCGCCCTGGGCCTGGTGGTAGCCATGCTGGGCGTTACTGTTGTCGCTGCTGGGGCCACTGCGCGCACCAAACCCACGCTCTTGTTCACCCCGAAAACTCCCCCCGCAGGCAAGCCGTTGTTTTTAGAACGGTTCCCAAAGCTGTGGAATCGGCTCGCTTATCGGCACAAATCAACCATCAGAAATATAGTCCGGTATCGAATCAGGTTCTTTCTTACCGTTATCTCGATGGGGTTAGCCACGCTGATTGTTTATGCGGGCCTTTCCCTGTCCTCGGCCCTCAACGATTCTAACCCCGAATTGACCGACACCATTGGCCCCATTTCTGCGCTGCTGGTGATAGCGGCGATAATCATTAACACTTTGGTGGTGTATAACATCACCAACATTAACATCGAAGAGCGCGTGCGCGAAATAGCGACCCTGAAAGTGTTGGGATATCGCCCGTTGGAAGTTGCGGGTTACGTGTTTCGAGAAATAGCGTGGTTGGCGATATTCGGAATGTTGTTCGGCCTCCCGGCAGGATTCGCCATGATGTTCTGGATTTTCGACTACCTACAATTCGGGGGCATGGAGTTCGTTTCGTGGTGGGTGTGGCCCGCCACCCTCGGCTTCGCGCTCGCCTCCTTGCTGCTCGCCGACGTGCTGCTGTACCGGCGCCTGGTGAACACCGACATGAACGGTTCGCTTAAATCCATCGAGTAAAACTGGTAAGGTAGGCTCGTGGCTCATTATGGGTGGGCCGCGCGCATAGAGGACAAAGGGCTCGACGCGGTTCAGACCGTAGTACACCGGGCCTTTGACTGGCTGCCGCGCGTGGAACCCTACACCGGAATAGGCACGCCCACCAAGGTCAGGGTGTTGTGCCGCACTTTGCTGTCCCCGGCCGAGCACGAACGCGTGGCCCCCTCCCCCGCCGAACGCGGCTGGCGCGCCTACATCTGCCTGCCCGCCGACCAAGAGGAAGTGCGCATCACCATTGCGGACTACACCTTCATCGCCACCACCGATCGCGGCGGCTACATTGACAAGGATGTGACGCTGCCCCACCCGCTGGCCCCCGGCTGGCACTCAATCTTTTTCACCGCCCTGCGTAGTGGCGCCACCGCGCGCGGCTCCATCCAAATCGTTTCCCCCCAAGCCAAGTACGGCATCGTTTCCGACATTGACGACACCGCCATGGTCACAGCCGTGCCCAAGTTCGCGGTGGCTGTGTACAACACTTTCATCGAGAAGACAGCGGCGCGGCAGCCCGTGGGCGGCATGGCCCACCTGTTCACCCATTTCATCGCCACCTACCCGGAAACGCCCATCATATACCTCTCCAACGGGGCGTGGAACGCGGCGCGCACCCTGCGCCGATTCCTGAAACGCTGGAACTTCCCCGACGGCACGCTGCTGCTGACCGACTTCGGGCCCACCGACACCGGGTTTTTCCGAAACGGCAAGTCCCACAAGCGGGAGCAACTGCGCTGGCTGATGAACGCATTCCCCGAGATTGGGTGGGTTCTCATTGGGGATGATGGGCAGTCAGACCCCGTCATTTATGCCGAGGCCGCGCGAAAGTATCCGGGCCGGGTGGCGGCCATCGGGATTCGCACCCTCAGCCCGGTGGAGCGCATTGCCCGGCTGGCCGGTTCAGTTTCGGCGCCCGTGGGCGAGCAGGTGAGCCACGACGTGCCCGTGATCGAGGGGCACGACGGCGAGGAAATGCTAGCCGAGTTCCAAGCCGCCCACCTGCTATAGCATTGGCCCGTCTTGGGGTGTGGTTTCGACAGGCTCAACCACCGGTAGCTGCGCCTTCCGTTGGTTGAGCCTGTGGCGGTCGCTCCGCTCCCTATTCCCTCCTAGCCCTCGGTAGAATCCGCAAGCGGTCTCTACTCTCGACCGGCGTCGGTCACCGAAACCTTCAGGTTGAGCCTGACGAAACCCCGGCGGTTGGGGGTGGTTTCGACGGGGCTCAACCACCAGTAGCTGCGCCTTCCGTTGGTTGAGCCTGTCGAAACCACCGGAATGGCTCAACCAGCGGGGGGAAACCCTAGCCTTCGGTTTCGTCACCACCGGAGTAGTACGGGTCATTCGGTTCGAGCGGATCGGTGGGGTACTCCACCTCACCAGGAGCCGCAGGCCCGGAGGAAAGCGTCACCGTAATCACGGTGCCCTCAACCACCTCGGTGCCAGCGGCCGGGTCGGTCGAAATGACATACCCTGGAGGCACCACATCATTGTTGTCAGTGACCACGCGCGAGTTCAACCCCACTAGGTGATCCTGGGCGTAGGTCCAGGCCTGCCCAGCGATGTCCGGCACGGCGATCATTTCCGGCTCCGGCGCAATCGCGATGATCAGCTCCACCTCGCTGCCCTGCTCCACGTCCCCAGCGGCTGGGGTTTGCGCGATCACGGTGCCGGGCTGCCTGTCGAGGCTCACCTGCTCTATGCGTTCGCCCGTGCGCAGGCGCAGGCTGTTGAGTAGCGTCAACGCCTGGTTTTCCGGCATACCAACCAACTCGGGCAGGTCAACTAAGCCCGTGGAAACGGATACGTTCACCCGATCCCCCGTGCTCACCGCCTGATTGGGCACCGGTTGCGAACCCGTAATGTGCCCCTCTGCCTCGGTGGCCGAGTTTTCCGGCGTCACCTGCCCCAAAATCAAGCCTACCTCAGCAAGGCGAGCTTCGGCCTGCGCCAAAGTCATGCCGACTAAACCGGGCACCGCCACCGTATTCGGGCCGCCCGAGAACCACACCACAACGTTGCTGCCTTCCGGCGCCTCTACGCCGCCCACGGGCTCTTGGCGCAGCAGCGTGCCAGCCTGCTCGTTCGATTCCGCGTCCACGCGCGGGTCACAAATAAGATGGGCGGCTTCAATCTGGTCGCAGACCTCTTGCTGGGTAGCCACACTTCCGGTAGCGAGCAAAGGCACGGTGACATTCACCGGCGGCGCGACAGTCGGCTCTTCAGTGCGCGTGAAGAAATAGGTCAGGATTCCGGCGGCCAGCACTAAAAGCGGCAACAAGGTGAACAGCAGAATCTTACCCTTGTTCGAGGGCGCTGGCTCATGGACAATCGGGACGCCTTGCGTGCCCGGGTAGCCGCCCTGATTGAGTGGACCCCAGGCTGGCACCTGCGCACGGTTGGCTTGCGGCGGGTACGACAAGGATTGCCCATACCCAGGGGCGCCAGGATGACCGGGAGAATATTGGCCAGGTTGGCCAGGCTGGCCCGGATACTGGCCGTAAGGCTGCCCGTACTGGTTTGGCGGGAGGGCCACCGGAATTGCAGGTGGAACCGCGCCCAAACCGCGCGGATGAATCGCAGTGGCGTCGTTATCGAACCCAGAACCGCCAGGCACCACACCGCCAGGCCGTTGCCGCCCGTCGAGCCCGCCCGCGCCCGCAGGCAAAACGGCCGTGGCATGCGGCATAACCGTAGTCGAATCGGGCGTAACCCCAATCACGCGCGTGGCGTTCGCGTCCGGCGCAGGCACAAACACCGGGTTTCCGGCCAGGAAGTTCTCCAAATCGGCCTGGAACTCAGCAGCCGTCGAATACCGTGCCGCCCGCTCCTTAGCCAGCGCTTTCAGGGTGATCCGATCCAAATCCTGGGGCACGTCCGAGGCAATGTCCGACGGCGCCTGCGGGTTCTGGCCCACATGCTGATACGCGACCGCCACGGGCGAATCCCCCACAAACGGCGGGCGGCCCGTCAGCAACTCGAAAAGCAAACAACCAGTGGAATAAATGTCGGACCGCGTATCAACGTTCTCACCACGGGCCTGTTCCGGCGACAAATACTGCGCGGTGCCAATCACGGCCTGCGTCTGCGTCATAGCGGAATCGGCCACCGCCCGCGCAATGCCGAAATCCATCACCTTGACCGCCCCCGTGGGGGTAATCATCACGTTTCCGGGCTTGATATCGCGGTGAATAATCCCAGCCTGGTGCGAATAAGACAGCGCCGAAAGCACGCCAGAAGTTATCTCAACGGCCTCATCAATGGGTACAGCGTCGCCGTGATTGAGAATCTCCCGAACCGTGTGCCCCTCCACGTACTCCATCACAATGTAAGGCACATGAATGGTGGCGCCAGTGGTGGGGTCAGGGAAAGTGTCCTCGCCGGTGTCATAAACCGCGACGATGGCCGGGTGGTTCAGCGCGGCGGCCGATTGGGCCTCCTTAGCGAAACGAGCCAAAAATGCGGGGTCACGAGCCAAATCCGAGCGCAAAATCTTGATCGCAACCGTACGCCCGAGCCTACGATCATGCCCAATATGCACCTCAGCCATGCCGCCACGGCCAATGAGTTCGCCAACCTCATACCGGCCGCCCAGTTCACGTGGAGTGTTGTCAGCCACTTGGGTACCCTTCTGCTCGGACGAGGCACGCGAAATTACCGGCGCTAACCACGGCACTCGTACCTGTATTATTACTCACTAAAGCATGAATCACGAGGTATAACACAACTGCGGCCAAAATAAGTAGCAATAAAATCTGGTAGCGCGGCATTTGTGACCGCCACGCGCCGCCTTTTTGGTGCCTTTGTTGCCCCGTGGCAGGTGTCGCCGGGCCCCGCACCACCTCGTGCCACCCCTGCGCCGCCCGGTGGTTGGGCCTGTCGAAACCACCAATCGCACCAGCCCCCCGCTGGTTGACGCGCGGAATCTCGCGCGCCCGCCCGTCGAAACCACCCGAGCTGCCCGCCGATGCCGCTCCCCGCTGGTTGAGCCTGTCGAAACCACCACCCGGTGCATCAGCTCCCCGGTGGTTGAGCCTGTCGAAACCACCACCCGAAACCCCTTGCGCACCGGAGGACTCAACCGCAGGACGGTTCGCGGAGGCCGACGGGTACGCCGCAGGCGACCCATGCCGCGACGACACAGCGGGCGGGTACGCATTGCGCGGCGCAACACCCGGCGCCACCCCGCGCGGTGGGATTACGGGCGGCGTTTCACGTGAAATATTTGGGCCGACCGGACGACCAGCGGAGCGAGGCGGAGCGACGGGGGACACCGAATCCCGGCCACCACCGCGCGGCGGGATAACCGGAGGGGCGTCCCGGTGGTTGAGCCTGTCGAAACCACCACCCGAACTGGCAGGAGGGTTCGTAGAAGCCGACGGGTACGCAGGAGGCGGCGGCACAGCGAGCGGCGGCGCAGCCGCATCGCGCAACGGAGGCGCAGCGGCATCGCCCAAGGGCGGCACAGCATACGGCCCAGCCACGGAGCTGTCCGGCTTGGCTACGAAATGCGGAACCTGGTCACTCGAAGCAGCCGCCCGCTCAGACCCCGGCGCCGCGAGGCTGGCGTTTATCCGATCAAGCTCGTCGGCCAACTGCCCAGCGGTGGCATACCTATCCTCAGGGTCCTTGGACAGCAGGCGGATTATCACGCGGGCGAGGTCAGGTTGCGTGTCGGGCGGCAGCGGCGGCACCGGGTCATTGACGTGCGCGACGGCGATATCCACCGGACTCTTCCCGGTGAACGGTCGCTTGCCCACGGTGGCCTCGTAAGCGATAACCCCCAACGAGTACATGTCCGAGCGCGCCGTGGCGGCCTTCCCAATCGCCTGCTCCGGGGAGAGGTATTGCGCGGTGCCCATCACCATGCCCGTGGCGGTCATGGTGGCCTGGTTGTCGGCCCGCGAAACCCCGAAATCGGTGATCTTTACCCCCGGAGCCGCGCCAGGAGCCGCGCCGGGCAACGGGGTTTCCAGCAGAATGTTGCCGGGCTTCACGTCGCGGTGAATCACAGCCGCCTGATGAGCGTGGTGCAGACCCCGCGCGGTGTCCGACAAAATTGGCAACAACTGTGCCGGGGGCAGCACCGGCTGGCGATCCAGCAAATCCGCGAGCGCCTCACCCCGCACGAACTCCATCACCAAAAACCCGGTGCCGTCCTGCTCGCCGTAATCGTACATCTGGGCAATGTTTTTGTGCGACAACCCCGCAGAGTTTCGGGCCTCCGTGCGCAACCGCCGCAGCGACTCTTGGTTTCCGGTGAATTCCTCCCGCAAAACCTTGACCGCCACGGTGCGCCCCACTGCCTCGTCGCGCGCCGTCCACACCTCGCCCATGCCGCCCGTGGCCAGCAACTCCACCAGCCGATACCGGTGCCCTAGCAGCAACCCCTGCTTCGCTTTCATCGTAAATATTCCTCGGTGACAAACGGGGCACTCGCCGTTTCACGGCGCTGCCTGGTCGCTCCGCTCCGCGCTGCAACCCCGCCCCCGCCGAGGGGCGACGCTGCAGCGATAAAGAATCGTCCTTTCATCGCAAGAACGCTTCTATGACTCGCCGGGCTATGGGGGCCGCGACGCGC
The DNA here is from genome assembly GCA_031282935.1 of Cellulomonadaceae bacterium. GTDB lineage: Bacteria > Actinomycetota > Actinomycetes > Actinomycetales > Cellulomonadaceae > Xylanimonas. Next base: position 2,323 of record JAITCS010000044.1, on the reverse strand, counting down.
CCGCCGGTCGCCTCGGAGTTGAGATCACCGCCGCGCTCCACCACCACCGCGACCGCTATCTGCGGGTCGTCCGCCGGAGCGAAAGCGACAAACCAAGCGTGCGGCGCCACGCCCGTAGCCGTCTGCGCCGTGCCCGTCTTGCCCGCCACCGACACGCCCTGAATCCGCGCCGCCGTGCCCGTGCCGTGATCCACGGTGTCCACCATCATCTCGGTGAGCAGCCGGGCCGTCGCAGGCAGCATGGCGCTGCGCAACTGGCGCGGCTCGTTGGCGACAACGGTCTCCAACTGGTCATCGCGCACGGTGTCCACCAGATACGGCTGCATAACCACCCCATTATTTGCGATGGCGGCGGCCACCACGGCCATTTGCAGCGGGGTCGCAGTGACATCGCCCTGCCCAATCCCGGCCAAGCCATTGCGCGCACGATCCGGGCCAGGGGTGGGGAAACTGCTCACCGCCGAACGCATCGGCACCTCAAAGGGGCTGTTGAAACCAAAACGTTCTGCCTGGGCATACATGGCTTGACCGCCCAATTCGACCCCGAGTGCCGCGAAAGCCGTGTTGCACGAAATCACCATCGCATCATGCAAAGTCATTTCATCGTTGGGTGAGCAAGCCGCCCCACCGAAATTGCGCAGCGCGTGGTTGGTGCCCGGCAGCGTGTACGTGCGGGGGGCGGGGATCAGCTGGTTCGGGGTGACGACGCCGGTTTCCAGGGCGGCGATGGCCGGGATCAGCTTGAACGTGGAGCCGGGCGGATACAGCGCGTTGATGGTGCGGTTGATCAGCGGGTCGGAATCCTCGGCCACGAGTTCCTGATAGGCGGCGCCTGCGTTGCCAGTGGAATGAACGGCCAGCACGTTCGGGTCAAAGGACGGTTTGGACACCATCGCCAGGATACGCCCGGTGCGAACTTCGAGGGCAACCACCGCGCCCGTCTGATGCCCCAATGCCTCCCAGGCGGCAACTTGCGTGTCGTAGTCAATCGTGGTTTCCACCGAGCTGCCCTGCGGCTCAGTAGAGGTGAACAAATCCCTTATCCGATGAAACCACAATTCGTCGGCCGTGCCATTCAGATACGCATTTTCGGTTCGTTCTAGCATGGTGGTGCCATTTACTATCGAAAAGAATCCGGTGACCGGCGCGAATATCTGCGCTAACTCGCTATCCTCATGGGAATAAGTGCGCAAATACCTGAAAGGCGAATCAACGGGAACGGATTCCGCTAACGTGACGCCATCGGCGATAATCGGGCCGCGTTTGTTTCCAAATTCCCGATAAAGGGCGCGCACGTTTCGTCCGTGCTGGTTGAGGGCGCTGGCTTGAAAGAATTGCGTGAAAGTGGTCGAGGCCATAATCGCCACGAACATGAGGGCCACGATGATGCCAAGCCTGCGAATGGGCTTATTCATTTCGGCCCCCGGCTGGGAACGTTTCGACGTGGAACGGCTCGATGTGGTGAGGGCCGCTTTGGAACGAGTCCGAGCTAAACGTTTCAGCGCCAAAGGTTTCGGTGGGGATTTCACCGCCGAGGCTGGACGCGTATTCGGGGCCGTTATCTAGTTGGATGAACTCAGTGGCTGGCCCGTCGCCGCTTACCGCCACCTCTACCGGGACATTTGTAACGTTGCTAATAACGCTGCGACCAGGAACTTCGACCAGTTTCTCCGTCGGCTCGCGTTGCGAGGCCACCTCCCCAATTCCAGGGTCGTGCGAGGGCCGCCGCGCCGCGTCGGAAATCCGCAAAAGTAGAGCGACCACTATCCAGTTCGCCATCATGGAACTACCGCCTTGCGCCATAAAAGGCACAGTCAAACCCGTTAGCGGCAAAAGGCGCGTTACCCCGCCGATAATCGTAAATAATTGCAGCGCGAACAAGAAAGATAACCCCGCCGCTAACAGTTTCCCGAAACCGTCACGCACCCCTAACGCCGTGCGCAAACCGCGTTCCACAATAATCATAAAAACCACTAAAACGGCCAATAAACCGGTGAGGCCGATTTCTTCCCCCAGGGCCGGGAAAATGAAGTCAGAGAAACTGAGCGGCACTAAGTACGGAAAACCGCGCCCCCAACCCGTGCCCAGCAGCCCCCCGTTGGCCATGCCGAACAAGCCCTGCACCAGTTGGAACGAGCCGCCCACGCGGTCGTACAGCACCGGATCCATGGCGTTGAGCCACACCTCGATGCGGGCCATGACGTGCGGAAACGCGCCAATCGCAAAGAAAGCGCCCACCACGAACATCACCCCGCCGATCACCAGCCAACTGACGCGTTGCGTAGCCAGGTACAGCATGGCCACGAACAGCCCGAACAGCAGC
>JAITCS010000016.1 GCA_031282935.1 Cellulomonadaceae bacterium | reverse complement strand
AGCGACTAATTGATCCATGGCCGCCTTGTGGCTGGGCGGGAAATACTTGGAAACGTAAACCTCACCGACGGCTTCACCCAAAGCGCCCTCGACTGCGGAAACCCCGCGCTTCCAACGTTCGCGCACCTCAGGAGTGCCAGAGAGGGTGCGCCCGTAGAAGTCGAAGTTCGCCTCCACCACTTTATTGGCCAAATAGGCCGAGCGTGAAGTGATCAAATGGTAAGCCGCCCACAACTTCCACACCGATAAAGGTGTTTCCGCCCAAATCTTGCCGAATCCTTCAAAGAAAGAAGGCTCACGCACAATTACGGTGACTAATTCCTTCGGATTTAACCCAAGGGCTGCCGCCCAACCGTCCCAGTTGTATTCGGGAGCCGACTTTGCCAACTGCTCAAAGGACATTGGGTTATAGACCAAAGTTTCTTCGCGGTCTTTGACCAGATCCCAGTGGTGGGTGGCGAGTTTGGTTTCTAAATCCATAACCTGCTGGGCAGCGTTATCGAAGTCGCCGTCTTTCACGGTTTCAGCGGTTCCCACCCCGAAATCGGAAGCCACCCCAGCCATTTTCAACATTTTGGCGATGTGCTCGACATATTTTTCGCGAGTTTCTGCGTGCTGTTCCTCACGGTAATAGGCTTCATCGGGCAACCCTAAACCGCCCTGATAAAAGTACAATCTGTTAATGTCCGGGTCCTTAGCGTCATTATTGACAAAAACTCCGAATGGTGAAGCACCGTGAGTGCGCGCCAGGGTGCCGAAAGCTTGTGCTAATTGCGCTTTAGTTTCACACCCTGAAATAGCGGCCAATTCCCCGGCTATCGGGGCGACCCCTAAATCGTCAATATGCTTTTCATCCATAAAAGAAGCAAACAAATCACCGATTTTTGCCTCAACCGAACCGGGCACCGCCGTTTCGGAGGCGGCCGCGTCCTCAATAATGTCACGCACCCGCTCTTCTGCCAGGTCAACCAACCCCCGGAACGCGCCGTCAATCGAGCGGTCGGCAGGGATTTCGTGCGTTTCCATCCACTTGCCGTTCGCGTGGAGATACAGGTCGTCTTGAATTCGGGTGTTAGGATCGTACTGGGTTAAGTCGAGGCCGGAGCTAGTCACCCTGACACCCTATCGCTGCTGCGCGCCAAAAAACCGTCGTATGACCGTGCAATGTGGCAAATCTTGGCCGTTTGTGTGCCACCATATTAGGTATGCGAATCCATTTTGGCACCGATCATGCTGGTTTTGAACTCAAAAACGCGCTCGTGGAGCACTTGCGCGGGCAGGGCTATGAGGTGGTGGACCACGGCGCTCACGAATATGACTCCCAGGATGATTACCCCGCATACTGCATTGCCGCTGCTGAGGCAGTCAAAGCCGATCCGGGTTCGCTGGGTGTGGTGATCGGCGGCAGCGGCAACGGCGAGCAGTTGGCCGCGAACTGCGTGCCCGGCATTCGCGCCATCTTGGCGTGGTCGCCGGAAACGGCCCACCTGGGCCGCGAGCACAATAACGCCCAAGTCGTGGCCGTGGGTGGCCGTATGCACACGCAAGCGGAGGCGTTCGCCATCGTGGACGAGTTCGTCAAGACCCCGTTCAGCGAGGACCCGCGCCACATCCGCCGCGTGGACGAGATGCTCGCCTACCAGGCCAAGCGAGATGGCGCCGCCTCGCTTTAGGAGCCATTTTTAGGCCCCTGCCGTAGCCCATCCGCAATCCTCAAGAGCGCGGTGCAACCGCGCCATGCCCCAGGCTAAGCCCTACAGGCAGGATTGGGTTTGCTGAGGTTCAAGGTCAAATCCGTTCACAACGTGATCTGGAATTGGGAGTGACTTGAGCTTGCTTGGCTCCACCTTTATGGCGCCCGACCCGTAACTCTTGCCAACCGATGCCAGGTGGGCGATGGTGTCCGGGTGGTTAAGCGCACCCCATAAACGATGTATGTAATCCTCATCTTCTAAATGCGGGTACACGCAGAGGAATCCGGTGAGCGGGAGAATTGCAGCCGAATTCTTTATGAACCTAGAGTTTCTGCGTCCCAGATAGGTAAACAGAATCGGGGGTGATTTCCGCTGCTCCATTTTGTACCAAGGGTTTCGCTGCTGGATTAACGCACGCTGTGGTAGGCCCATAGCCTCGCCCTCGGCGAGGTAGGCAGTAACATTGGGGTGTAATTCAACAGGACTTCCATCAAGCGATAGTAGATAGGTAGGCCGCTGTTTGAGGTCAAGCTCTTCAATGTGGTTGGAGGTGAGTTCATCCTCACTAACATCACGAGTTCTACCAACTACGCGCTTAAAATTGTAATCTGGAATACCTGATTGCGCAACCTGTTCAGAGTTCATCAGAAAGAACTCATTAGCTCCGGTTGCAATCCCGCGCATTACCGAAGCGAAATCACCTAACCGATATTTGGGAGGCTTATTGACATTAGGCCGCCTAGACAGCCCGGTAACCTTCGCTTCCTGCAAGCTTCGCGCGTGAACTTCTAGTGATGTCCCCACCTCTTGAAATCCCGAGGTTATGAAAGCGGATAGGTCATTACTTGATTCAAGAACCTTGACCCACAGTAAATTTTCAGCAGGCAATGAATTTTCGATTAGAAATACTATAGCGTTCGTATCTACCCCTGGGAAAGGTGTTGCTTTCTCATCAAACGTAATAGCACACCTGACTTTGTAATTTGAGAAAATCCAGTCCCAAAGCGTTTTAGCGAAATGTCCCTCACAGGTGTCAGCAGGCATAATAAATGCCAGCTTTCCGTTAACTTCCAAGAGGGACAATGCCTGAACTAGGAAATAAACATGCAATCCCGCTCTTCCGTCAAGGGGTACACCAATAGCCTCATCGGTAAGGTGCTTTGCTCGAGCTTTCATTTGGGGGGACAGTCTATGGTGGCGAATATATGGCGGATTCGCAACAATCGAAGGGAACTTGCCCGCTGGCGGATCTAGAATGAAATCTCTTTTCTCAACTCTAGCTATCGGGTGGCTGTATATGCTATCTTTCAGTACCTCATCGTCAATATCAGTGCCGAAGAATTGGATATCCGGAATACCAAGGCTGAGCAGCGCCTCAAAAAACGCTCCACCACCAGTAGCAGGATCGAATACTAGTTCAGTATCTGTGGCCACATAAGACACCATCGCATGTGCGACCCAATCCGGAGTCCAAAATTGCCCCTTATTCCGAAGGCGTTCACGCTCTTCCCAACGGGTTGGTAGCTGCTGCATTTACCTCACCCCTCCCAGTGAATCTAGCACGTCGCTCGCTTCATTGCAGATTTCCATCATGCCGCCTTCGAACCGGACGTATGGAAGAATATGCCCGTTCTTATCTTCAATGTGAGCAGCAACTAACTCTGGCGGACTAATAGAAATAGCAAGTGGGTAGGCGTAGTGGTAATAGTGCTTATAGATTGCTTTCTTAGTTATTGCTCCGCCGGGAGCTTGGAATACCTGTTCAGTGGGAGATGTCAGGCCCTCTGCAATTAGGTGTTCGGCATCATCGAAAGCAAGCCCGAAGGCACGATCGTAAAAGGAGTGCCAGACATGAATCGGGATTCCATTAGTCTGTTGCCACTTTGCCAAGGGAATCCTATCTTCCTCCTTAATGATGATAGTAGGTAATACAGCATTTTTAGCAAATCCAAGTTGGCCATGTAGCCGCTTCTGTTTTCGCATTTCTTTGCCGTAGTCGGGCATCTTTTCTGCAACCCACAGCGAATTCTCACATTCGATCGCAATAATTGCTTTCGACACCAGCGGTTGTAGCGTATCCTCACCTATGAATTGCAACTCCTCATATCCGCCAACCGATTCGACAAAATCATCAACGAACTGTTTATCTCCGATTCTGAACACTAATAAATCAGGCCGTTTCATATCATCAAGGCCGGCTGCTTCGAGCCTCTCAAAATAAAGCTCATAGGCCCTCACATCACCAGACGGTGCTGTTCCGCTCGGGCCGTAAGGAATCGCATAGAAGTTTCCAGTGTTGTTTAATGCGGATGTGAGGCGGCGTTCACTCCAAACACCTTGGGACCATCGCATTAAGAAGTCACTACCGCGCAATCGGCGCGGATTTAGCAAGAAGCCGTCCCAAGCAATCTCAGGTATGCCCTGTAAAGCAAGATCAGTCTTCTCTTGCAGAACAAGGATGGAGCTCTCGAAATAGGACTCTTTAGACATGATTCACCTCGCTAATGTCAAGGGTACTATTTCCTGTGGTGGATGATGGTCGAATGGCCATGAAAGAGTTGCTCATACCGCCTATGCTAAATCGTGGGTAGGACACGAACGAACCTGCAGGTGAAAGCCTAGATAAAGTACTCGACCAGGGCGGCGTCCTGGGGTCGGGTTGCGGCACCCAAACCGGCTCGCGGGGTTCGGTTTTTGGCGGGCACTCCGACGGCGATCTGTCCGGCGGGCACCGAGTGTACTACCACGGCGTTCGCGCCCACCTGCACGTCGTCGCCCAAAGTGATCGGCCCCAAAACCTTAGCGCCCGCCCCCACCATCACGCGGTTGCCCAAAGTTGGGTGCCGTTTCCCGCGCGACATCTTTGTGCCGCCCAGGGTGGAGCCGTGAAAAAGCAGACAGTCGTCGCCGATTTTGGTGGTTTCCCCAATCACCACGCCCATCCCGTGGTCAATGAACAGCCGCCGCCCAATCACCGCGCCGGGATGAATCTCGATACCGGTCAGGAACCGACTGAACTGCGACAGCAGGCGCGCGGGGATGCGCAGCAGGGGGTGCTGCCACATGCGGTGCGCAATCCGGTGTACCCAAAGCGCGTGCACGCCAGGGTAGGCCAGGGCAACCTCGAACCGGTTGCGGGCGGCGGGGTCGTGGGCGTGGGCAGCGTCAAGGTCCTCGTTGAGGGTTTCGATTAGGCGCGCAAACCCTACGGGGTGGTGGTCGAGGGGGTCGCGGTGCACCAGGGGAGTTTTCGCTTCCTCGTGCACCGCTGCTGCTCGGATTTCTTGCAATTTGTTGTCCGATTCGCGTTTCCGGCGCACTGCGTCCACCCGCTCTGCAGCCCATTTCTGGTGCTGTTCAGCGATGGTGGCGCGCAGAGCCGAACCCACCGCCCAGGCGATGTCGGCGGCGATTTCGGCTCCGCTGCGCGAAGGCTTGGGACGGGCAGCTTGCAAGTCGGTTGTCATCGGATCAGTGCATCAGGTCGGCATAAAGCGGGGTGGTCAGGTAGCGTTCTCCCAGGTCAGGGATGATTGCCACAATCCGCTTGCCCGCGTTTTCATCCCGATTAGCGAGTTGCACGGCCGCCGCCAAAGCCGCCCCAGCGGAAATCCCAACCATCAGACCCTCTTCGCGGGCCGCGCGCCGGGAGAACTCCATCGCGGTTTCGGCATCAACATCAATTACTTCATCATATATATTGGTGTCCAAAATTTCTGGGATGAAGTTCGCGCCAATGCCTTGGATTTTGTGCGGCCCCGGCGCGCCCCCATTGAGAATCGGGGACTCTTTGGGTTCCACTGCCACAATCTTGATGTTCGGATTGCGCTGTTTCAGAACCTCGCCCACCCCGGTGATCGTGCCGCCGGTGCCGATCCCGGCCACGAATATGTCCACGTTGCCGTCGGTGTCGGCCCAGATTTCCTCGGCGGTGGTGCGGCGGTGAATGTCCGGGTTGGCCGGGTTGGCGAACTGGCTCGCAAGCACGGCGCCGGGGCGCTCGGCGACGATCCTTTCGGCCGCAGCCACCGCGCCCTTCATGCCCTCTGAACCGGGCGTGAGCACCAGTTCGGCCCCAAAAGCCCGTAGCAGTGCGCGCCGCTCCAAGGACATGGTTTCAGGCATCGCCAAAACCACGTGATACCCGCGCGTGGCACCGGCCCAAGCCAGCGCGATCCCGGTGTTGCCGGAGGTGCCCTCCACGATGGTGCCGCCCGGTTTCAGAGCGCCGGCGGCTTCGGCGGCGTCAATGATGGCCACCCCAATGCGGTCTTTAACCGAGTTGGCCGGGTTGTAGTATTCGAGTTTGCCGACAACCTCGGCGGGGGCGCCAGCCGCGAGGCGGTTGATGCGAACGAGGGGAGTGTGGCCGACCAGCTCAGTGGCGTCGGCGGCGATTTTCGCCATTATGTAGTCCTTTTGGGTCGTGACTTGGGTAGTGGCTTGGATAGCGTTTTGAATATGCGCTAAAGATGGGTTGGTGAAGAGGTGAGAGAAACTGGTGCTGCCCGCAATTCTGCCCTGAAACTGGTAAGGGAAAGCGTAACAAAGCGGCCTGTGGCCGAAAAATGACGATGCGAGCGAGTGGGAAACTCAAAACTAACATCGTTGCATACTTGCACGCTACACCCTTGGTCCAAGGCCCGTCAACAATGCGCCGCTCCCGGCGTGTCGTGGCTCACCACAGCAACACCACAGCAAAATGTTACGGCTGTTCCAGCGTGCCGAGCGTGTGGGACTGGGCAGTGATCCCGCCTTGAATGTCGAGTTCCACCGGGCCGGTGGCTTCGACAATCTTGAGATCCGCCACCTTGCCAGCCTCGGCAATATCGCGCCTGCCAGCCACTACGCCGTCAAAGGAAACCTCGGGCACCGCGAGGGTGGCCGCAATGATCGGGGTTTTCATTGGCACCTTGGCTTCGGTTTTGAGTTTGCGCAACACCGAAACGGCGTTCCCGCAATCGCTGAGGATCGCTGGCGAGGTACCAGCAGCGGCGGCGTTGAGCAGGTCGGTGGTGGGCCAAGGCTGGCGATGGATGG
>JAITCS010000158.1 GCA_031282935.1 Cellulomonadaceae bacterium | reverse complement strand
GTTGCCGAATTAATTGATTTAGCACAAGCCAGCGGGGGCGCCAAAACGCATATCGCGCATTTCCATGGTGAATCGAAATTGCTTTCCGCCCTGCTTGATAAAGCAAGCGATGCCGGGGTGCCAATGACTTTCGATTCCTACCCCTATTTGCGGGGTTGCTCGCTTTTAGCAATGGTGTCGTTGCCAACTTGGTTGCCTCTAGCCGACCCTATTGCAACCCTAGATTTAATCGCTAATGATGAAGAAACGAAAACCAAATTACTAGGCCATTTAGCCACTTTGGATGATTTGTGGCCGCGCACCACTTTGGGCTGGGCCGATGGTTACGATTGGGTCGCTGGCCTCACCATCCCTGAAATCGCCGCCAAAATGGGTGTCACCCCGGCTCAGGCCGCCCTCGAACTGCTGGTGGGCACCAAACTGAAAGCCTCGTGCGTCTTTGAGCAGCCCCCCACCAACTCGCAAGCCTCCGTGATGGCCCTCGCCGACCGCCCGGAGCACATCGCCGGGTCTGACGCCATTTACGTGCCTTTCGAGGCGGCGGGCAGGCCGCACCCGAGGGGTTGGGGTGCGCTGGTGCGGTGGTTGAAACTTAAGGTCGCGCCTTGGGAGGCGGCTCAGCAAGAACAAACGGAGGCAGGCTGGACCTGGGCCGAAGCGGTTGAACACCTCTCCACCCGCGCGGTGCGACGATTCGGGCTGGGCCAAAGGGGTAAGATTGAAGTTGGAGCCATCGCCGATTTAGTGGTGGTCAATCCGGCGCGCCTAGCCGACACCGCAACCTACGAGCACCCCCGCTCGCTCGCCACTGGCATAGACGATGTTTGGGTGGCGGGCCGCCAAGTGCTCAAGGGCGGCGAATTGACGGGCGAAACCCCAGGCAGTGGGCTCCGCTGGGAAGGGAACAGTCGGTGACGTTACGATTTATTGGCCCCGAGGTCAAGGGGTTGCGCGTCAAAACGCAGCCGCTCGACGAGTTTCGCTTTGCGCTGCACCAACAACCCAAACCTTTCAATTCGCTGTCTTTCTCCACTCCCCTTTTGACCGCTGACGACAACGCCTTGGAGCAAAACCTGGAGGCGATGGCCTCCGCTTGTGAAAAATATGGGGTCTGGCTCGCTCCGCACGTGAAAACCCACATGTCGCCCGACCTCTGGCGTCGCCAGGCCGAGCGGGGTGCCTGGGCGCCCACCGTGGCGATGCCCCACCAGTTGCGGGCCGTATACAACTGGGGTGTGAAGCGGATTCTGCTCGCGAACGAGTTAGTGGACACTTTTGACCTCGCCTGGATCGCTGGGACGCTCGCCAGCGACCCAGATTTTGAGATTTGGTTCGAGGTGGACTCCCTGGCCGGGGTGGATTTGCTGGCGATGGGGCTTGGGTTCTTCTACTGTTCCGAGGTGGCCACCCGGATTCACCCGCTGGTTGAGGTGGGGGTGCCGGGCGGGCGCACCGGGGTGCGTTCCGTTGCCGAGGCGGTTGAGGTGGCCCGCGCCTTGGCGGGCGCCGGATTCCAGGTAAGCGGGGTGATCGGGTTTGAGGGCCCGGTCGCGGCGACCTCCCGGTCGGAGGATTTGGCTGCCGTGCGGGATTGGGTTGACGGGGTAATCGCCATCGCGGAGGCCGTCAACGAGGTGGCGGCGCAAACGGGGCGCTTGCCCTGCGCCGAAACCCATTGGGGAGATGAGCCCTGCGAATTCATAAGCGAAACCCAAAAGTTTATTGTGAGTATCGGCGGTTCCGCGTACATTGACATTGTTTTGCCCAAATTAGGGGAATTGGCTGCGCGCGGTTGGCAGGGAGTTATCCGATCCGGTTCATATCTCACCCACGATGCGGTGCATTATGCCGAACTAGACCCGTGGTCAAGATTGCCCGGTGAGTTTTCCGTAACTCCAGCGCTCACTGTAATAACTCAGGTGCTGAGTATTCCCGAGCCGGGGTTGGCGCTATTGGGGGCTGGGAAACGCGACATCTCAACAGATTTGGATATGCCGATCCCCATTTGGTGGCGGCCTTCAGTGGCCACGGAACTCGGTAACACTCTCGGTTCGGAAAAGGCGTTTATCGGCTCGGCCTGTATTCGTGAAGTAAATGATCAGCACGCTTTTTTGCAGTACGATGAAAAGGCCACTCCTTTAGCCGTCGGTGATTTGGTGGGGTTGAGCCCTTCGCACCCTTGCACCACTTTCGACAAATGGCGGCACTTAGCCGTACTGCAAGGGGACAAAGTGACAGACCTGTACCCGCTAGATTTTTAGGAAACTACCGCCAACGCGTCAATCTCAACTAACATGTCTTCATTAGGCAAGCCCACTGTTACAGTGGTGCGGCAAGGCAACACCTCGCCTTTGCAATGCGCTTTCACAAACTCGCCATAGGCCTCACTCATTGGAGCGAAATCCTCACGCTTTGTAATATAAACGCGCAGAATCAGCACATCGTCCATTGTGGCACCGGCCGCTTCGAGAATCGCCAACACATTCTCTAGCGTGCGGATGGTTTGCTTTTTGATATCCCCTGGGTAAAGGTATTCCCCCGTGGCTGGGTCTTGTGGGCCTTGCCCGCTTACCTGCACGAATGGCCCTTGCTTTACGCCCTGATGGAATATGGGGCGCGCCGCTGGAGCTTTATCGGTCTTGATTGCAATACGTTCTGACATGTTGTTTCTCTTTCAATATGTAAGGCGGCTGCTACGGCTACTTGCTAAGCCAACATTAAGCCGCGATAGCTAGTTCCGTTTCCGATACCATTCGCTCGGTCGGTGCTGTCTGGTCTTGCTGGTCTTTCTCGTCTTTCTGGTCTTTCTGCAACCCTATCAGACGCTTGCGATGAACGAACCAGGCCACCGTACAAAGCGCGGCGCCCAAAGTCCAACCCATTGGCAAACCCCAAATAACGGCCGACCAACCAAAAGTTCCGACAAAGAAAAGCGCAGAAATCGCGCGAACTGCAAGCTCCACAAAGCCTGATATGGTGGGGATAGTCGCCGTACCCAAACCCTGAATCGCGTTGCGCATAATGAATATCATCCCGAGCGCGAAATACCAAATACCACCAATTCTAAAGTGCGCGTGCACTAATTCGACCACTGCCGCATTGGGCGCGCTCAAGAATATGCTTATCATCTGATCCGAGAAGATATACAGAACCGCTCCAAGCAACACGCCTGCTGCCATTGAGATAATGCTCATGGAAAGAACACCAGACCGGATTCGTTGGTAAGCTTTCGCCCCGTAATTCTGCGCCACGAAAGTTGCCATAGCCACCCCAAGGGTGCCCAACGGCATCATCGCTAGGCCCTCGATGCGCGCGGCCACGGTGGCGGCGGCCACCGCGTCGGTGCCGATCTGGTTGATCGCGGCTTGCATCAGGGTTGTCCCGATGCCAATAACTGACGCTTGGAACCCCATCGGCAAGCCAATGCGAGCTGGCTCCCAAAGGTGGCGTAGAGAATCTCGAAATTCGCGTTGGCTTGGGAAAATCTCCGCCATTTTGCGTCGTACATATATCACGCAAGCAACAAGTGCAATAGCCTGGGTAATAATGGTTGCGAAAGCCACCCCGGCAACCTGAAACCCAAAGGAGCCAACAAACAGCACGGACAAGCCCGCATTAAGAATAGAGGAAAAAATCAGGAAGTATAGGGGAGTTTTGGAATCTCCCACCGCGCGAACTGTGGAGGAAAACCAGTTATATGCCACCGTTAGTGAGGCGGCAGAAAACATTATCGTTTGATACTGTTTCGCCATTTCAAACAACTCAGGGGGCGTGTTAATTGCCACCAGCAGGCTAGGCCCAAATATCACACCGATGGCCGTAATGAGAATGGCAATCAAACCAGCCACCACCGCGCTCGCCCCAACGTACCGGCGCACCGCAGCCATGTTTCCCGCCCCAAAGGCGTTGGAAATGGGTATTGCCAAGCCAGCCGTGGCCCCCCAGGAAAACCCGATGATCAAAAACATCATCTTTCCAGTGGCACCCACCGCCGCCAAAGCCTCGGCGCCAATCATTCGACCGACAACAGCCGAGTCCACCAGCACAAAAGCCTGCTGAAAGAAGTTGCCGATAAGCAGTGGCAACGAGAAAGCTAAAATCAGTTTAGTCGGAGAGCCGACCGTCATATTTCGCATACCAGACAAGGAATGCCCACATTTCTTGAATCAAAATCGTATCGTTTCGATGAAGTCTAGCGTAGGCCGCGCCGAGAAAGCAAATTAACGACCCGAGGGGCGACTTTACGACCCAGCGGGCAACCTAAAGGCCCAGCGGGCAACTTAACGACCGTGTGACCTAACGGCTTAACGTCCGTGTGACCTAACGACTCAGTAGGTGACGAGCCGCCTTCACCAGCAGCTCTTGATGGCTCGGTGAGGCGAACGAGCGCGCGTCGTGGCCGAGCGCCGAATAGACCACCATTCCAGCCTGCGGGTTCTGCTGCCCCACCTGCGGACGATGGAACCACAAGGCCGGATACGCAGTGCCCTCGCTTTGCCCAGGCTCCGGATCGTCGCGCACCCAGCCCAACACCTCCACTTCGGGGGAAACCCGCAGGCGACAGTAACGCTCGTCGAAAGCCTGGACGGCGCCGGGCAACTGCCATTCTTGCGAGTCCGAGCTGGGATTGGGGATGGTAAGCGTCATGTCGCCAATGGGAGGGTGCCCGGAAACGCCCTCCACCCAGGCGCCGCCGATTACCGACTCCAACTCTGGGTAATCCCCTGCCGCCAGGGTCGCAGCGTGGAGGGCAAGCACCCTACCGCCACTGTTGGCCCAATCAGCAATCCTTGAGATGAAGGGCGTCCAGTATTCCTCGGTGCCGTCAATTTCCGCTTCCCGATAGCCTGGCTCGGCCCGCGAAATGTTCAGCACAAGCAAGTCGAAATCGGCCAAATCATCCAGCGCCCCCCGAAATGTGGAACGCACCACAACCTGTGCGCCCGAGCCGACCTCACAGTCGCCCGAGCTCACATCACTCTCGCCACCTTTCGGACAAGGCAAAACCGCCCCCGCCAGAATGTCCGCTATCTGGTGCGAGGTCGCAGCCATATCGTGCCAAGGGTCAGCGAACCGCCCCCGCCCGCTGAGCACGAGAACCTTTGGGGCCTTCACCTGTTACCTAACCCTTGTTGTCGAGCCAGTTTTCGGCGCTGGGCAAAAGGCCCTCAAGCCGGTCAAATAACTCATCCGGCAATTCCCCATTCGCTGCCGCGATAGTCGAAGCAATGCGGCTAGGTTTAGAAATGCCAATAATAGTCGAAGCGAATTGCGGGTCCCTGGTGGAGAATCGCGTGGCCGCAGTGGCCAAATCCGTCCCGAACTCGCGGCACACCGCCCGCATTTCCTCAATCGCGGCCAGGGTTTGCGCCGAAGCGGGGTTGTAACCGTATTTCCCGGTCACACGCGCCGGGTCAGTGAGCGCACCCCCGCCCAGCACAGCGGCGTTGAGCAGCCCGGCCCCGTCAGCCTTGGCCCGCGCCAACAATGAACCCGCAGAGCGATCCACTAGAGTCCACCGATTGTGAACCAGCAGTATCTCAAATACGCCCAAATCCCAATACCTGGACGTTACC
>JAITCS010000216.1 GCA_031282935.1 Cellulomonadaceae bacterium | reverse complement strand
TCGGGCGCGCGTGGCTCGCGGGTCACGCATTTGGGTCGAGGGCAAGCACGACGCCGAACTTATCGAGAAGGTCTGGGGCGACGACTTGCGGGTCGAGGGCATCGTTGTTGAGGAACTGGACGGGGTGGACAACCTGGCCGCAGCCCTCGCCGAGTTTCAACCCACACCTGAGCGGCGCGTGGGGGTTCTGGTGGATCACCTTTTGCCGGGCACCAAAGAGCAACGGCTGGCGCAACTCGCGCTGGCGACCGTCCCCCCAGGCACAGTGCTGATCTTGGGCCACCCCTATGTGGACGTGTGGCAAGCGATCAGACCCCAAAGAATCGGAATCGCGAACTGGCCAGTAATTGAGCGCAACACCGAATGGAAAATCGGAATCCTGAATAAGCTTGGTTGGCCCGCCCAGAATCAAACCGACATCGCCAACGCTTGGAGCCGTCTGCTTAAAACCGTGCGCGATTACCGCGACCTAGAACCGGCTTTGCTTGGGCGCGTTGAAGAACTTATTGACTTCGTTTCCGCTCCAGTTGCATCATAAATCGGCGCACCAAAAACAGATGCATCAAGAATGGCGCATCAGGATTGGATACACCAAAAAAAGTGGCACCAGAACAGGCCAGCGACAACCCTGCGGACAGCTAGTTAACCGCGACGCTGTAAAGTTCGTAGCCCGCATCGTTGATGGCTGCGCGAATGTCGCCTTCGTCCAGGTTCGCATCGCCAGTGACGTCCACAGAGGTGATGCCGCCGTTGTTGACGTCGCCGAAAGAAACCTCTTGTACGCCATCAAGCGCGGTCAGCGCGTTGGTAACAGCGTCAGCACAGTGTCCGCAGGTCATGCCTTTTACTTTGATGTCATAAGTAGCCATGCCGAAAATATACCACTAATTTCTGCGTGCGCCCCAAGGAGGAGGAAACCGGCAATCAGTGCAGGTGAGAACCACTTTTTCGGCGATTCCGGGGTGCTGGTTGGCGCAAAGGCGCCAGCCGGTCGGCGCGTCGCGGTGGAGCGTTTCCGGCCATTAAGGCTAGACTCAGTGAGGTTGCGGTCGCACCAGCG
Organism: Cellulomonadaceae bacterium; assembly: GCA_031282935.1. Taxonomy (GTDB): domain Bacteria; phylum Actinomycetota; class Actinomycetes; order Actinomycetales; family Cellulomonadaceae; genus Xylanimonas. Next base: position 10,940 of record JAITCS010000216.1, on the reverse strand, counting down.
GGGCGGCGCAATCATGTATCCATGCGTACATGTATCCATGCGTAGGTAAAGGGGCTAAAATGGAACAGCCGGAGCGAATCGAATTGAGCGCAGGCGTTACTAGCGTGAGTAATGCCACGGTTGCTGATGAGGCAAAAACATTTGAAGAGGCCACGCACCAGCAGGCGGGCACACCAGAATACCATTCGTGGAAAGCCAACGGAATATCGCAGTTGTCTGATGAATACCTGAACCGCATGGATGAATGGTTCAGAGCAGCCAATTACATGTCAGTGGGGCAGATTTATTTGCTCGACAACCCCTTGCTAAAGAAACCATTGAGCCGCGATGATGTGAAGCGTCGGTTATTGGGCCACTGGGGCACCACCCCAGGGTTGAACTTCTTTTATGTACACATGAACCGCATCATCAAAGAGCGCAAGCAAGACACCATTTACATTATCGGCCCAGGGCATGGCGGGCCAGGTTTAGTAGCTTCCGCTTATTTGGACGGCACCTATTCTGAGTATTACCCCGATATTTCTGAGGACGCCGAGGGGTTGCAAAGGCTATTTAGGCAATTCTCATTCCCTGGTGGAATCCCCTCACACGTCGCGCCGGAAACTCCAGGCTCCATTCACGAAGGTGGCGAACTCGGCTATGCGTTGAGCCATGCGTATGGGGCCGCATACAATAATCCTGATCTTTTGGTTATGGCGGTTGTGGGCGATGGCGAGGCGGAAACTGGGCCGTTGGCGACTTCTTGGCACTCGAACAAGTTCTTGAATCCGGCGCAAGACGGTGTGGTGTTGCCGATTTTGCACCTGAACGGGTACAAGATTGCGAACCCTACGGTTTTGGCGCGTATTCCAGAGGAAGAACTCGCGGAACTGATGCGCGGATATGGTCACGATCCGTATTTCTTTGAGGTGCCCGATATTCCCACCAGCGAGATGGATTTCTTGGACATTCACCGGCGCTATGCGGCTTTGCTCGATGAAATTATGGACAAGATTGCGGAAATTAAGGCCAAAGCGCGCGCTGGCGACGATTCGCGACCCCGTTGGCCAATGATTGTTTTCAAATCCCCGAAGGGCTGGACTGGCCCGGAAACTATTGACGGCAAAAAGACGGTGGGTTCGTGGCGGGCGCACCAAGTTCCGTTGGCTTCGGCGCGGGATACTGAGGGCCATTTGCATGATTTAGAGCGTTGGCTGCAAAGTTATCGTCCGGAGGAATTGTTCGACGAGGACGGCAAGATTTTGCCGGAAATCCAGTCGCTCGCCCCTGAGGGCAGATATCGGATGAGCGATAATCCGCACGCGAACGGCGGGTTATTGCTGAAAGATTTGCGAATGCCTGATTTCCGTGACATGGCTGTGCCGGTTCCGGTGCCTGGAGCCACGATTGCAGAGGCCACGCGGGAACTCGGAAAGTTCTTTAGGGAGGTTATCCGACAAAATCCGCAGAACTTCCGGATATTCGGGCCAGACGAAACCGCATCAAACCGCCTGCAAGATGTTTTCGATGTGACCGATAAGCAATGGGAAGCGGAGTTCTACACCGAGGCCACCGACGAGCATTTGGGTGAAGTGGGCCGCGTTATGGAAATGCTTTCCGAACACCAAACTGAGGGCTGGCTTGAGGGCTGGTTGCTCACTGGCCGGCACGGAGTGATGAACTCTTACGAGGCATTCATTCACATCATTGATTCGATGTTTAACCAACACGCGAAGTGGTTGAAAGTGACTAACCACATTCCGTGGCGTCGGCCTATCGCGTCGTTGAATTACCTGCTTTCCTCCCATGTTTGGCGCCAAGACCACAACGGTTTTAGCCATCAAGACCCTGGCTTTATTGATCATGTGGTGAACAAAAAGGCCGAAATAGTTCGAGTCTATTTGCCCCCCGATGCCAACACTTTGTTGAGCACTTACGACCACTGCTTGCGGTCGCGCCAATACGTGAATGTGGTGGTGGCCGGGAAACAGCCCGCGCCCCAGTGGCTCACCATGGATGAGGCCATCGCCCATTGCAGTAGAGGTATCGGTATCTGGGAATGGGCCTCAAATGAACCAGACGGCGAGGAACCGGACGTCGTTTTGGCTGCCGCCGGTGACGTGCCGACTTTGGAGATTCTGGCTGCCATAGATATTCTGCGCGAGCATTGCCCAGAACTAAAAATCCGGATGGTTAATGTGGTGGATTTGATGAAGTTGCAGGATTCCAAGGAACACCCGCACGGCCTCACTGACAAAGAGTTTGACGGTATTTTCACCACGGATAAACCCGTCATTTTCGCGTATCACGGTTACCCGTCGCTGATTCATGAGCTGACTTATCGGCGTAATGGTCACAGCAATATCCATACGCGTGGGTATAAGGAAGAGGGCACCACCACCACGCCGTTTGATATGGTTATGCTTAACGATATTGACCGGTATCACTTGGTCATAGATGTTATTGACCGGGTGCCCGGAATGGCGTCCAAATACGCTGGCTTGCGACAACGTATGCAGGACGCCCGCATCCGGGCGCGCGCGTACACCCGAGAATACGGCGACGACATCCCTGAAGTGCGCGATTGGGTGTGGCCGGAAGCTCGGGAGTATCTGGCCGCGCACAGCGGAACGGGCGCCGGGGACGGCTCAGTGGCTACGGCTGGCGCTACGTCTGCGACGAATGTCACAGGCGGCGACAACGAATAGGCGAGTGGCGCGCTTTTTGGCGTCACTCCCCTATGCGCCACCGAGCGCTGCGCTATACGCTAGCCTCGGGTAACCTCGATAACTCGGGCAACTTGACGCTCGCCTAACCAGGTCGCCCCAACCTCAGCCGGTAATGAATAAGGAGATTTACATGCCGTCCGCCCGTAGCCTGATGATTATTTCCCCAGAAGGACATTCCGGCAAAGCCACTACCGCATTGGGTGTTATTGACTTATTGGTGCGGCAGGGGTTGAAAGTTGGGGTTTATCGGCCGGTATTTCGAGAATCGGAATCCTTAGCGGGTGGGCATGATGAAACCCTCGAAATGTTGCTGGAGCACGCCAATTCTCCATTAACCTACGAGGATGCGTGTGGGGTTACTTACGAAGAGATTCACGAGAAGCCCGACGAGGCGATGGCAAAGATAGTCGCAAAGTATCACGAAATCGCCGCGAAAGCGGACGTTTTGGTGGTATTAGGCACAGACTACACCGATGTTTCCAGTTCCACGGAGTTGGCAATCAACTGCCGCATTGCGGCCAATATCGGTGCCCCGGTTTTGTTAGTGGTTTCCGGTTTGGGTCGAAATGATGAGGCCGCCAACGCCACCGCGAGCATGGCACTTACGGAATTGAAGAAGAATCATGCCGTTGCCATTGGCGCCGTATATACTCGCCTTGAAGGCTTAATCACCAAAGAACGCAAAGAACGGCTCTGCCCCGAGCCAGACCTGCCCATTTGGACTGTCCCTGAAGAAGGTTTCTTAGGCGTTCCCACAGTTGGGCAACTGAAAGACGCCGTGAATGGGCAGCAGTTCTTGGGCGACCCCGCCTTGTTAACACGGGAAGCCAGTGACGTTGTGGTTGGCGCCATGTCCTTGCGTCATTTACTCGACCGAATTGCGGACGGCGATGTGGTGATCACTGCCGGGGATCGCACCGAGGTTCTGATTGGGTTGCTTTCCGCGCAGAAAACCCCAGAGTTCCCAACTCTCGCCGGGATTATCCTCACCGGCGGTTATCGCCCCAAAGGCAACGTCAATCGGCTGGTAAAGGCAATGTCCCCGAACGTGCCAGTGATCCTCACGGACATGGACACCTACCCCGCAGCCCGTGCCGCTTCGCGGTGTCGCGGTCGGATTAGTGCCAGTTCCGCTCGAAAGATTGATCTGGCTTTGCAGCTATTCGAGAACAATGTAGATGGCAAAGATTTACTTGATCGCATTGCCGTCAAGAGTACCGGCGTTGTCACGCCGGTAATGTTCGAGTATTCCCTAATGGAGCAAGCCGGAAAGCAAAAAGAGCGCATCGTTTTGCCTGAGGGCAGTGACGACCGGATTTTGCGAGCCGCTTCAACCGTTTTGGCGCGGGGCATTGCAAAGCTAATCATTTTGGGGGATGAAGGCAAGATTCGCCAGCGGGCGGCCGAATTGGGTTTGGATATCTCAGGCGCCAAGATTATTTCGCCCCACGATCCAGAATACGTTGAGAAATACGCAAAGGTATATACCAAACTGCGCGAAAAGAAGGGCATGACCCTAGAGCGGGCCCGGGAAATCGTGCAGGATGTTTCCTACTTTGGCACCATGATGGTTTATTGCGGTGACGCTGATGGTATGGTTTCGGGTGCCGCCCACACTACCGCGCACACTATCCGACCTAGTTTTGAGACCATCAAGACAAAGCCTGGCATTTCGTCGGTTTCTGGCGTATTCCTTATGTGCTTGGAAGATCAAGTGCTGGTGTACGGTGACTGCGCAGTTATCCCTGACCCCACTGCAGAACAGTTAGCCGATATAGCTATCTCTTCTGCGGCCACGGCGCAACAGTTCGGTATCGAACCGCGTATCGCCATGCTCTCCTATTCCACTGGAGATTCGGGCACAGGTGCCGATGTGGACAAGGTGCGCGAGGCCACCGCCCTCGTACGCGAGCGCCGCCCCGACTTGGAGGTGGAAGGCCCAATCCAGTACGACGCCGCTGTGGACGCCGCCGTCGCGGCCTCGAAGCTGCCCAACTCCAAGGTGGCTGGCAAGGCCACCGTATTCGTGTTCCCTGACCTCAACACCGGCAACAACACGTACAAGGCCGTGCAACGCTCGTCCGGGGCCGTGGCGATTGGCCCGGTGCTGCAGGGCCTAAACCAGCCCGTGAACGACCTTTCGCGCGGCGCCTTAGTCGAGGACATCGTCAACACTATCGCCATTACCGCAATTCAAGCTCAGGCCGAAAAGGCTGAGGGCAACAAAACCGCAAAATCATCCGATAACGCCCAGGGAGAAAAATAAGTGAGTACCGTATTTGTCCTGAATTCCGGTTCTTCGTCGCTAAAATACCAGCTTGTTGATCCGGAAACGGGCAGTGTTTCGGCCGTAGGGCTTGTGGACCGGATCGGTCTGGCCGAGGGCAAGATTGTCCACGAAGTGGGCGGGCAAAAGTTCGAGGTAACCACGCCGATCCCAGACCACGGGGTGGCTCTGGAAAAGGTGCTGGAACTCTTCAAAGAGCACGGGCCGAAACTGGAGGATGCCGGGATCGTGGCCGTGGGGCACCGCGTTGTCCACGGCGGCACCAAGTTCTCCGCGCCAGTGGTGTTGGATGACAACTCCATTAAGGGCATTAAAGACCTAATCCCACTGGCGCCTTTGCACAACCCCGCGAACGTGACCGGTATTGAAGCAGCCCGCAAACTCTTTGACGTGCCGCAAGTCGCCGTTTTCGACACCGCATTCTTCTCCACCTTACCAGCTGAAGCCTACACTTACGCCATTGACAAAGACATTGCCGACAAATACCAAATCCGGCGTTACGGTTTCCACGGCACCTCGCACCATTACGTGTCCCAAAAAGTTGCCGAGGTGCTGGGCCGCGACGACCTAAAAATCGTGGTGCTGCACTTGGGTAACGGCGCCTCGGCCTCGGCCGTCGTCAACGGGAAGGCCGTGGACACCTCCATGGGCCTCACGCCGCTCGAAGGCCTGGTAATGGGCACGCGCTCGGGCGACATTGACCCAGCCGTAGTGTTCCACCTGCAACGCGAAGCTGGCATGTCCACCAACGACATAGACAACCTGCTCAACAAGAAGTCCGGCATGTTGGGCCTCTGCGGGGCCTCCGACATGCGTGAGGTCGAAGCCGCCGCCGCCGCCGGGGAGCCTGCAGCAGTGGTGGCCCAAAACGTGTACGTGCACCGTTTGGCGAAATACGTGGGCGCCTATGCCGCTATTATGAACGGCATTGACGTTTTGGTGTTCACCGCAGGTGTGGGTGAAAACGATGCTCGGATGCGCGAACTTCTAGCCGACCGTACCAGTTTCCTCGGTCTGCATGTTGACCCCGCCAAGAACTCGGTGCGCTCCAAAGAGCCTCGAATCATTTCCCCTGATGCTGATATTAAGGCATTTGAGGCAGGCAACGGCCCGATTGTAATGGTTGTGCCCACCAACGAGGAATTGGCTATCGCGCAGCAAGCCGCTGCCGCAATCCAGAAGTAGCATGCCTGCGGAGGTAGAGGTTGCGCTGATTGGCGGCGGCATCATGTCCGCCACCATCGGGACTTTGCTGGCTCTGCTGGAGCCGGGTTGGCAAATTGCAGTATTTGAGCGCCTAGATGTAGTTGCGCAGGAATCGTCCGCCGCTTGGAACAACGCCGGTACTGGGCACGCGGCCTATTGCGAACTCAACTACACCCCCGTCCTTGACGATATACCTGGCCTCGACGACATACCTGATCTCGACGGCACCTCTAGCCTCGGCAATAGTCCCCTGGCTGACACCCCTTACCCGGACGCCTCGCAAGGCCCGCAAAGCCCACCATCAAAATGGCGAATTGACACCACAAAAGCCAAAACCATCAACAAAGAGTTCCAAACCTCGCTAAACCTTTGGTCGCATTTGGCTGCCCAAAACATTATCAAGCCCCAAGAGTTTATTTCGCGCGTGCCGCATTTGACTTTCGTGGAGGGAGCCGAGGACGTCTCATTTTTGCGGGCGCGCTATGAAGCGCTACATTCAGAGGCGGGCTTTCAACACCTGGAATACTCAAGCGACCCAGAGGTAATCGCAAAGTGGGCGCCGCTGGTTGTCAAAGGCCGCTCTGATTCACCAATCGCAGCCACCCGCGAGGTACACGGCACAGATGTCAATTTCGGCGAATTGTCTGCCCAACTTTTTACTGCGTTAGCGGGGCGGGGAGCGCAAATTTATCTGGAAACCGAAGTAGTCGCTTTGACAAAGCAAAATGATCGCTGGTGTTTGCAACTGTATAATCGAAAAACAAAACAAACCTCAAATGTTTTAGCGCGTTTCGTCTTTGTCGGCGCTGGGGGCGGCACCCTACCATTATTGCAAAAAGCAAAGCTGCCCGAGATAAAGGGCTATGCCGGGTTCCCAATCAGCGGCAGGTTCTTGAAATGCACTAACCCGGAGGTGATTCGGCAACACCACGCAAAGGTGTATGCCAAGGCCGCCCTAGGCGCTCCCCCGATGAGCGTGCCGCACCTGGACACCAGAATAATTGACGGGCGCCTGCAACTGGTTTTCGGCCCGTATGCCGGATTCACGCCCGCGTACCTGAAATACGGTCAGAAACTTGGCCTATTCAGGTCTTTGCGTTGGCACAACATTATTCCAATGCTTTCGGCAGGCCTAGCAAATATCGGACTCACCAAATACCTAATCAAAGAAGTCTTTGCTTCCAAAAGAAAACGCATTGCCGCTTTGCAGCAACTATTCCCCACCGCCCAAGCCCAAGATTGGGAACTCACCACCGCAGGGCAACGCGTGCAAATCATCAAACCGATCAGGAAACATGGAATGGGCACCCTCGCTTTCGGTACCGAAATAGTCACTGCGGCAGACGGCTCAATGGCGGGCCTACTAGGCGCATCTCCGGGGGCCAGCACTGCGGTCGCCATCGCCGTCGAAACCCTCAACCGCTGCTTCCCCACCAAATACCTGACCTGGCTCCCCCACCTAAACGACATGCTTTCCGAGCACACGCAACCCAGCACCAACCTTTTCTGAGTATGTACTGCCAACGCGATTGCGCGTATAATCAGTCAAATGTGGGAGTCAAGCACTTACCAGCGGCCCGCCTTGCCTGCCGAGAAATATGTGGATTCCAGTGGGAACGAATTCGAGTACGGGAAGCGGTACTGGGCTGGCCACCAGGATGCTCCTCGGGAGGCCTATTCAGTAGTAACCCACCCGGATCGCTTTGAGCCGTTGTGGGCAATCGCTGATGAGTTAGTTGCCGCTCTGGTGCGCGATTTTGATGTTGATGTTAGTGATGACGTTGCCGAGGCCGTTGCGGCAAACGGTTCGGCGGACTGGTTTGTCCGTGGGGTTAAAGTCACTCCGCGCAGCCCGGATTCAGCGCCAATCACGATCCTCTGGCTTTACTGCCCCATCGCCGAGCAAGCCTCCGGCGGGCAGGGCTTAGCGCGTCAGGGCTGCGACGTCGTTAACCATTTCGTTCGCATCAACGCTGGCTCAATCTATTCAGTACCCTACCCCGATTGCGGTTGCGACGCCTGCGACGACTCAGTGGCCGGGTTCGCTGACGCGATGGAATGGGCAGCCACCGCACTCACAACGGGCTGGCTCACGGAAACCTCCGACGGATACTTCCTGAAAGACCCAACCGGCTACGGGCAGGGCAGCAGCGGACTTGGTTGGAAGCCCTGGTCGCCCTCCAGCCTCACTCGCCGTAAGAAACCCAACGAATCCATTACCTGGCAACCCTGGCCTCGCCGCCAAAGCGCGGTGCCCTCAAGCGCGTCCCAAACGCAATCCCAAATGCCACACCAGACGCCGCCTAAAGCGCGTGACTAGGGCGTTATTTCCAGCGTTTTAGGGTTGGGTAGAACTCAGCCATCATTTCGCGCGCTTGGGCCTCAGTCATTTGGCCGCCGGTGTTTTCCGGCATCATTGGGGCGCAGAAATCTATCATTTCTTCCATGGTGCACTCTTTAGTGAAAGCGCCGTCCGCAAAACAGTATGCGCAGTAGGCGTTATTGGTGCTGCCATCGGCGTTAGTGCCGAAGGTCTGGCCTTCCATTGGCATGCCGCAGCTCTGACAAAAATCGGCCTGTTTTTCGAGGAGTACGCTCATGTGCCGAATCTAGCACAGGTCGCCGTTTTGCCAACTAAACCGCGCCATGCGCTTTGCACGGTTTTCCAGTATTTTGGGTTCTCTGATCGCAAAGTTCAGATAAAGGTGGGGGTTGGGTATTCCCTTTTGGGCGGCACAGAATAACAGGGTTCGATAAGCACCCGCCGATTATGACCCCTGGTGTGCCAATTAGGCGGACTGCCCTTTTTTACATCTTGATAGGCGACCTCGGCACCGACTTCTGCTCCGATATCTGACAATTCGGGATGAATTGCGGTAATTAGTTCGGATAACGGATGCACGCTGGCAGAAATGCCAACTGGCGCTTTGTCCTCGCTGGGCCAGGCTTTGATTATAGCTTCGGCATTGACTATCCCCGACTGCGCCACCCTTTCGGCAAAATCATCGCGGACTTCGGTGCGCACTTGCTCACGCGCTTTCTTCGGGTCTTTATGTAAATCGGCTCGGATAAGTGTGCCATCTTCGCCTTTGACATCTCGCAGCCAGCGCGCAAAGTTCCCGTCGGATTGTTCTTTACCCCAAAGTGAGGAATACAAAGCTCGCACCTGATTACTGGTGAAATACTTGGGCAGGAAATCGAGTACCGCATTAGTTCGGATAAACTGGCGACGCCAATACTCGATCACTTGGCGTTGTACCGGATCGGAAACCTCGGCGAAATCCTTGTCCTTGGCCGAATCGGAACCGGATGCGAAAGGCACTAGGGCACCTGAGTTCACCGAATTATCCACCAACATTGGTAAAACAGTGGTGGTTACTAGGTAAGGTTCACCATCTTGATAAATGGCACCCACGTTCTCGAAACAGACCTCTGGAATACTCTTGTGCCCTAACTGCCCCAGCAATTCCTGGGCTTGGGCGAGCACGCTCCTATCCCCTCGAAGCGGGGCGGTCGGTAAGGTGCCATCGGGGTCTCTTAGCAGGTGAACTTGCAACTGCCCCTGTTCCGGCTTGACAGCCACCGGCGCTACAATCAGGTGGGTCATGCCTGTGGCTCCAGGGTGATGACTATTAACTCGGGGCGATTGAATATCCTTGGCACCCGAGTGGATTCCCGGGCGAGGCCACGGCTTACTATCAGGTCTGAGCCGTCAAAATGGAATATCCCGTTAGTGTAGCGCGGAAACATCCCTTGATTTGGGGCGAATACGCCGTTTTCGAGCAAAAAGGGGATTCGCCACTGGCCGCCGTGCGCATGCCCTGACAAAACAAGATCTGGGCGCAGCGGCAAGTATTCTGAAATCCTTTCAGGACGATGTGCCAATAAAATAGTGAATCTCGAATCATCCGATGCTGTATTTAGCGCACTGAGTTGCTGCTGATATGGGATGGAACGGCTCGGGTAGCGATCGGTTTCGGGATCGTCAATTCCGGCGATAGTGATTTCGGCGTTATTTATGTTAAGAATTTCGGAAGTGCCCTCAAGCACGTGGACGCCGTGCGCCTCCAGGCTGGCTTTAAACCCATCGGCATCCCTACTCCAAAACTCATGGTTCCCGCTCACATAATATACGGGATATGATGCGGTGAGTGCTTCAATAGTAATATCGGTGTTTTCTCGCGGCAGCCTATCGTCGTAAATATCCCCGGTGAGCACAATTCCAGCAGGATTTACCGCAGCAATCGCATCGAGTAGGGATTGCTGACCTTTTCCGTAAGAGCAGGAATGAAGGTCACTAATTGCCACTAAACGGGTAGTTCCGTTTAGTTTTGGGGAGGTGATATTGAATTGTCTAGTTGACAATCTGGCGTCAAAAGCGAAAAATAGCACCGCAACTAGGCCAAGAGCACCCAGAGCAAACCACGGCCACCTGCGCCTGCGCGCGAGATGCCGCTGAGGCACAACCGGATGACCGCCACCCGCAGCATGTTGCAACCCTGAGGCCAGGCCACCAGCGGCAGCAGGTCGGCTCAGGCTCATGTGTCAAATGTACCACGCCAGGCTGCTGAGCTGGGGTAAGGTCTGAATCAAGTCAGTCGGGCCACGCCGTCTGCGCTGCCGTAATGCCTCATGTCAATTTGCCCGCGTGGTGTTTCGATGCCTCAGATTAGGAATTGCCCGCGAAAGTGTTAGCTTGCGGCGAGGCGGATGCCGCGTTCTACGGGCGTCGGCGGGCG
>JAITCS010000210.1 GCA_031282935.1 Cellulomonadaceae bacterium | reverse complement strand
CAATGGTAGCAAGCGTATTCTTTGCCACGGCATAGGTAGTGTTCGTCCCGAGCGCCACCCGCAAATCTTTCATTTGCTTTACAGTGAGCCCGCGGTACTCGGTTAGCACTGCCGCGTTTGAGTTACGGAATAAATCTGTAAGCTCTGCGACGGCTGTTGCTTTATCCGGCCTAGCCATGGCATTCCTTTACTTTCTTAGATGCAAAAAGCCCCGGGCGCAGGCCCAGGGCTAGTTTAGTTCTGTGACGCCTGCCGATTTAGCCAGCCCGCGCACCAAAAGTCTATCCACTGAAACCTGCGCTGGCCCTCACCTGAAACATGTTTCACGTGAAACTTCGGCTCAATTCGCCTTTTGGCACCCTATTTGGCGGGCACCGCTGGCAAACCAAGCGACCGGCGGTCTTTGGTTATCGGGACTACTCTACGTGCTGGCCCGCGCAAACGCAAGCGGGGTGGCGTTAGGAGTCGGACTTCTTGGCTTTCTTCTCAGTCTTCTTTTCGGTTTTGGCTTTGTCGGCTTTCTTTTCGGTCTTCTTTTCCGACTTCTTTTCGGTGGTCTTTGTTTCGGACTTTGCCTTGGTGGCCTTCTTTTCCGTGGTGTCGGCCTTCTTTTCGGCCTTCTTTTCGGCCTTCTTCTCAGTCTTCTTTTCGGCCTTGGGCTCGGAGTCTGTGGTTAGTAACTTGTCCGACTTCGTGGATTTCTTTTCGGCTTTGGCGGTCTTTTCGGCTTTAGGTTCGGCGGCTTTTTCGGCTTTCTTCTCCGCCTTAGGCTCGGCCTTCTTTTCCGCCTTAGGTTCGGCGGTTTGCTCGGCCTTGGCCGCTGCCTTTTCTACCTTAGGTTCGGCTTTGGGTTCTGCTTCGGACTTGGTTTCGGCCTTGGGCTCGGCGGGGGTTTCCGCTTTTGCGGCCTTGGCTGTCTTTTCCGCTTTAGGCTTCGCGGTTTCTTCGGCGGCGTTGGTTTCGGTAGCTTTCGGCTCGGCGACCTTGGTTTCAGTGGCCTTTGGTTCCTCTACCTTTGCCGCAGCTTTCTTGGCCTTCGGCTTGGCGGTTTCCTTGGCGGGCGTTTCAGCCTTCGCGGTCTCCTTGGCTGGCTCGGCCTTCTTCGCGGCTTTCTTGGTGGCCTTCTTAGCGGCCGGGGTTTCGGCAGGCTTCGCGGCAGCCTTTTCCTCGGTGGTCACCTTTGGCTTCGCCGGCACGGTCGCTGGCTGAGAGGCCGCAGGCTGAGTTGGCTGAGCGGTCTGGGTCTGGGTAGGCTGGACTGTCGTCGTCGGCTGGGAAGCCGTGGCACCCGGTTGCGGGTCGGTCGCGGCCTGCGCGGGGGCGGTCGTATTTACCGTGGAATTAGGATCCGCAGCGTTGTCAACGACAGCGGGGGCAACAGCGCCTTCCACAACATTCCCATCCTCACCGACAGAAACGACCGGCAATTCGCCGGATTCGAGAACCTCGCCGGGCGTCCCATCATATACGGGAACCTCAACAGGGGCGGGCTTATTCAGGCCGAACTCAGCCTCGATTCTCGCGATCAAGCCCTCGGGCACGCCGGGGATAAACTCTTCGCCCTCTTCCGTGAGCAAAGGAATCTGGCCGATAACCTGCGCGGTAGCGATCTGCAGCCTGCCGTTGGCTTCATTGCAGGCGACAGCGGCAGCTTCATACTTTTCAATCGCCTTGTACTCACCGTGCGCGTATTCCTTCGCGGCCTTGGCATTCTCAATGGCGGTCGCCAGCGTGTCGCGCAAGCTCTGCGGCACAATATCCTCAGACGATGCCAGCGCAGCTTTTGCGGCGGCAAGCGGATCTTTGAGCGCCTCAGCAGCCGCTAATGCCGGAGCTTTAGATAAGCCCAACAAATAGACATCATGGGAGGCGAGAACTTGAGCCTCAACGGCTTCCAAATCCTCGACAAGATTTGTGTGTGCAGCGATAATACCTTCAACAATTTCCCGGTCTATTGCAACCTGTTTCGGTTTCGCACCGATTTGCGGGGCGGGCGGCTCAACGTTTAGCACATTTTCAGTTATGTCGCGGATAGTTGCAAAGCGCGTAGCAACACCCGGATCGGCAATCTGATTACCCACTTGAGCAGCAAGTTCGTTCGCCTCTTGCAATTCAGCCTGAATTGCCGGGTGATAGTCGCTGATGGTTTGCGCCATCGCATTTACTTCTTGAATGGCGATATTATTCTGGTTTTGCCGATTCAAGCACACGCCACTCAAACCAGCCCCGGCAATAAGGGATAACGCACCCAAACCCATCAGACCCATGCGGATATGGGAGCTGCGTTGGGAACGCACATAAGGGGCGGGGGTATCGAAATCTGAGGTGGCACCCGCATAATAATGCAAACCGGGGGCGCCATATTCCCCGTTATCCGCATTTAGTCTATTTGCTATTGCGCTGGGCGAAGCAATTCGGCGGCTTGTACCAGGCTTGGATTTTCCAGACATTACACCCTCGCAATAACATCATTGTATTTTGCTAGCGCTGCTGCGGACGTTCGCTGTCCGCTTGGGCGCTACTTGCTCTTGAGGGATATAATGCTCTTGTTTTACAGTTTCCGCAAGTGTTTTTAAAGAGATTTACGTTACGAATTATCACGGCCGCAGGCGGCAATAAAAACTAATTACACTAATGTATTTAATGCGCGCGGGTGATTGTATCAGCGCAAAATAAAACCCGCCACCGCTAATCGGTTGTTGTGATTGCGATCACACGATTTTCGGTGGCGGGTCTAGTTCTTGCCCGGGCGGCGGCTTCCGCTTGGAGCGGCCGCCGTCTTGGCAGATTAGGCTACTTCGGCGAGCAGCTTCTGGGTGCGGGTCGGATCAACGGGGATACCAGGGCCCATCGTGGTGGCGATGGTGGCCTTCTGCAGGTAACGGCCCTTCGACGCGGACGGCTTCAGACGCAAAATCTCATCCATCGCGGCAGCGTAGTTCTCCAGCAGCTTCTCGGCGCTGAAGCTGGTCTTGCCGATGATGAAGTGCAGGTTGGCGTGCTTATCCACGCGGAACTCGATGCGGCCGCCCTTGATGTCGGTGACCGCTTTGGCCACGTCCATGGTCACGGTGCCGGTCTTCGGGTTCGGCATGAGGCCACGCGGGCCGAGCACGCGCCCGAGCTTACCGACCTTGCCCATCATGTCTGGGGTGGCCACTGCGGCGTCGAAATCGGTGAAGCCCTTGGAAACCTTCTCGATCAGTTCGTCGCCGCCCACGATGTCGGCGCCCGCAGCCTCAGCCTCGGCAACCTTGGGGCCCTGCGCGAACACAAGCACCTTGGCGGTCTTGCCGGTGCCGTTCGGCAGGCTCACGGTGCCGCGCACCATTTGGTCAGCCTTGCGGGGGTCAACGCCCAAGCGGAACACGGCCTCCACGGTCGCGTCATACTTGGTGGGTGAGGTTTCCTTGGCCAACTTTACCGCCTGGAATGGGGTGTAAAGTTCGGCGCGGTCAATTTTCTCGGCAGCGGCCAGGTAGGCCTTTGAGTGCTTTGCCATTTGTATTTCTCCTTTGTGGTCGTAGCGAGTTTCTCTTGAGTGAGATACTCTGCCACGGGAGTTCCGGGTAGAACCCCCGTATTTTTTCATCCTCTATGGGATATGGCGGTGAATCGCAAGGCGCCCGACCAAAGCGGGCCAAGGGGGCCAGCGCCGGGAGGAGCAACGATGCGAGTTGCCGTCAGATCACTTAGAGGTCGGTGGTAATACCCATGGAACGGGCAGTCCCTGCAATAATCTTCATCGCGGCGTCAATATCGTTCGCGTTGAGATCCTCAAACTTCTGCTGCGCGATTTCGCGCACCTGATCGTTGGTGAGCTTGCCGACCTTGTTGGATTGCGGCACACCCGAACCCTTGGCAACCCCGGCGGCCTTCTTGATCAGTTCAGCAGCGGGCGGAGTTTTGGTGATGAAGGTGAAAGAACGATCCTCATAGACCGTAATCTCAACCGGAATCACGTTGCCTTTTTGCGACTCAGTTGCCGCGTTGTAGGCCTTGCAGAACTCCATGATGTTCACGCCGTGCTGGCCCAGTGCGGGGCCAATCGGCGGGGCAGGGTTGGCCATACCAGCTTTGATCTGGAGCTTGATTAGGCCAGCGACCTTCTTCTTGGGAGGCATTACGCGCTCTCTTTCTGTTCTTAGTGCCCATCTTTGGGTGCGGTGGCCCGCAGGCCTGCTTACCTACACCCCGCAGCTTTGCCACGAGGCGCAGATACCCAAAATGAGCAGTGAGCCGACGCCCAGGGCGATGACTCGGTTGCAGTTAGCGCACGACAAATAACGCCGCAGCGCGCTGTTCATCATATTACGATAACCCCCAAAGCTCAAATCCCCTGGCGTTTAGTGTTGCCGCTCCGCGCTGTTACCTGTAACCTCTCGATTGTGTCAACCTCAAAGAGAGAGTTCAGGTACACCGCGAAAAGGGTAACACCGTACGCGAACGAGCCGGTTCCGAAGCCTCGCCGGAAGCGGTACGACAATGGAACCCCACTGCCCAACTGGCTGCTCATAATCGTGACTCTGGTACTTGGCGCCGTCGTCGCAGTCGTCTCGATAATCGTCTCAGCTAGGCACGCCCAACGGCCAGCCACAATTACGATCAGTGATAGTGACCTGCGCGTTTCCTCCTGGGGCGCCGGATCGATTACAGTCCCACTGGCAAGTATTACCGATGTTCAACTGCTAAATGAATCCCCATGGTTGTCTCGAATTTCGGGCACAGCGTCAGGCGCCATCCTGGCTGGTCGAGTCAGTTCTTCTTCTCACGGTGCAGGGCGCGCCTATCTGAACCGCGATTTACCGCCATTCATCCGCGTGGATTACCTCGATAATCACAATGTGCGCCAATGGCTTTATTTTAATTCTTGGGAAGATTCTGCCCAAACCGCTGCGCTATTTGAACAACTGTCTGCGGGGAGGAGTTAGGCGCTCTTGGGCGGCTATCTCGCTTATCGGGCTTATCGCGCGAGTTTGACTAAGGTTGCGCCCGCGCTTACGTTTTGGCCTTTAGACACCGAAACCTCGGTCACTGTGGCATCGTAGGGCGCGACGATTATGTTTTCCATCTTCATCGCTTCTAGGATCAGCAGCGCTTGACCCGCCTTAATGTGCTCCCCAACCTGCACCCGGACATCTTGAATCAGGCCGGGCATGGGGGCGGGGAAGGGTTCCCCTGCGGCTGCGTGGGCAGGCGTGGTAGCGTGGGCAGGCGTGGTTGCAGCACTTTTCGACGCCGGATTGGCCGCCCGCACTCGGCGAGCCTGAACGGCCCCAGGCTGCCCCTGGCGAGTCAGCGTCACTTGGTGCGTTAGCGGCGGCGCATTAGTCGGTTCGGGCAATGGAAGTGCGGAATTAATGGCGCCCAGAATAGCGCGGTTGTCATCAACCTCTACCTCATACACTTTACCGTTCAACGTGATTTCGTAACGCATTTACTATCGCTCCCGAATTGATTTAAAGGTCAGATGCTCTGGTTCGGCCCGCATATGGTGAGCCACAATAGCCATCAGTAAAGCTGCCGTGCTTTCGTCCACATCGAATTTCTCGGTAATGGTGTAATCCAGCCATTTCGCTTTATTTGCGTTTGTGTTGCCCAGAATAGGTTTCGCGCCCGCTTTCGGTTCCGGGGCGGCTAGGCCAGGGTTTCCACTCGGAGGCAGAACCGCCCGAGCCGTCCGTTGTGCCCCTGAGCGCGTGATAAGTGCCCCGTCCGAGATGGAGGCGGCCGATGAGGTGGCTTGGAAGCCGTCACTCGGTCGCCTTGGTTCCGATGGCTCAGGCAGGTTAAACACGGTTTCGGCTTCGCTATCGCGCTCCCGTGCGAACTGCTCGAACACCTGCGGGAACATGGCGTAACTGAGCACGTCCTCCGGGGAGTGCGCCAGCGCGCCCGCGCCCTGAGCGGCTGCGGCCAGGCCATCCGGCAAGGCGTCAGCAAAACGCCCCTTGATTCGAGGGGTATCACCTAAAGCTTTGGCGATTAAATCCTCATTCACCTGCCCGGGAGCGGCACCGTACTCCCCCCTGAGGTACGCCCGCACCTCTTTGGAAATGACTTTGTAGCGCTCCCCCGCCAAAACGTTTGCGGTGGCCTGCGCCCCCACCACTTGACTTGTGGGGGTGACTAAGGGCGGATAACCCAAATCCGCTCGCACCCGAGGGGTTTCGGCGATAATTTGCGGCAATTTGTCTATTTGACCAGCTGCTTTTAGCTGTGAAATCAGATTTGATAACATGCCGCCTGGTATCTGATAATTGAGGGAATCGACGTCGGTTTCGAGCACCTGGGGATCAAGCAAACCCTCAGCAAGATACTTTTGCCGCAGTGGACGGAAGAAATCGTTCACCTCTTTTAGTTTTTCCCAATTCACCCCGGTTTCATAACCGAGTTGCTCTAGGCTAAAAACAACCGTTTCCGTTGCAGGTTGCGAGGTTCCGCCCGAGAAAGAGGAAATCGCGGTATCAACAACGTCCGCACCAACCTCAACCGCCTTTAGGTAAGCCATAGTAGCTAAGCCGGTAGTGGCATGGGCGTGTACATGCAAACGCAATTTAGTGGTGCCCTTAATGGCTGTCACTAAATCGCGGGATTCCCGGGGTGTCATAATCCCGGCCATATCTTTAATGCAGATCGAGGTGGCGCCCATTTCTTCGATGCGCCGAGCCAACACCGCATAGTTTTCTAGGGTATGGACAGGTGATGTGGTGTAAGCGATGGCGACTTGAGCATCGGCCCCCCTGCTGACGGTTTCCGCCACGGAAGTTTCCAGGTTGCGCAAATCGTTTAGCGCGTCGAATATCCTAATAATGTCAATGCCGTTTCCCACTGCGAGTTGAATGAACTTGCGCACCACATCATCGGGATAATGCTTGTAGCCGAGCAGGTTCTGGCCGCGTAAAAGCATTTGCAGTTTCGAGTTAGGACATTTTTCGCGGATATTGCGTAACCGCTCCCAAGGATCTTCATCCAAAAACCTCATGCAAGCGTCAAAAGTGGCGCCGCCCCAACACTCCAGCGAATAGTAACCGACTTGATCAAGGGTGGGCAAGATATCGGCGAACTCTTCATACCTCATTCGGGTGGCGATTAGGGACTGCGGGGCATCGCGCAGCACAGTTTCGGTTATGCCTACTTTCATGATACCACTGCCTCTGCTAGCAAAACTTCCCCATCGTAATCGCTGTCAATTTCATCATCGAAAACATAATCCCCGGAAAGTATTTGCGCGGGATCAATGATGTTTCCGTATTCGTCAATGAAGTATTCGGCCGCCTCGGCTAGTGCGGTATCCGGCTCGCCAAATGCCGTGTCCGGATCACCAAGCACGGTATCCGGCAGGGGTTCCTCGATAAGTTGCGGCAAATCTTCGCCCGTTATTTGCTCCACTAGCGCAATTCCAGCGACTGTTTCTTCCTGGTTGCGGCGGCGTAACCCGGCCCGCTGAGCGATACGGCCCAAAAGATGAATAACGCCGTAGATTATCGCCATCACTAAAAAGATGCCGAGCATGCCATAAACTAGC
>JAITCS010000033.1 GCA_031282935.1 Cellulomonadaceae bacterium | reverse complement strand
GGAACTTGATGGCTTACCTTTTCGGTTCAATATCGGCGGTAACTTGGGCCGACGTTTGGACTACGGCCGCTTTATGCCTGCTTATTTTGGCGGTGGGCATCGGTTTGCGGCACGCTTTGTTTGCGGTATCCAACGATGAGGATTTCGCTATCGCCTCTGGGATGCGGGTGTGGTTGTTGAATATCCTTGTGGCTGTGGTCGCGGCCTTAACCGTTACCGTTGCTATGCGGGTGGTTGGGTTATTACTCGTTTCGGCCCTAATGATTGTGCCGGTGGCAATTTCGCAACAACTGACGCACTCCTTTGGGCACACAATGGCGTTGGCCTCACTTATCGGGGTGATAGTGTGCCTGATTGGGTTATCCATAACCTATTGGCATAACGTTTCTCCCGGGGCAACTATTGTCGTTATCGCCATTTTAGCTTATTTACTTTCCGCTCTGATCCATCCCCTCTTGTTCCACCGAGATCGGGGCGGGAAAAAGCCGAAGCACCACGACGCAATTAGCGATGACGATTTGGATTTACCCGACGAGGTAACTCCATGAAAACTGACCACCTGACGCTAGGCATCGAACTCGGCTCCACAAACATAAAAGCCGTATTGCTCGATGCAAATCTCGAAACCGTAGCCACTGGCACGCACACCTGGGAAAACGAGCTGCAAAACGGCTTGTGGACGTATTCCTTGCCCGCTGTCCAAAACGGGGTGCGGCAGGCTTTTGCGGCGCTAGCCAAGAAAGTTCCAAGCCACCAATTAACGAATATCACCGCCATCGGAATTTCCGCGATGATGCACGGATATCTTGCCTTTGACAAATCGGGCCATCTCCTCACCCCTTTTCGGACCTGGCGAAATACGAACACCGCTGCCGCTGCCGCTGCCCTATCCAAAACCTTCGATACTAATATCCCCTTGCGCTGGTCGGTCGCTCACCTTTATCAGGCCATTTTGGATAAGGAACCGCACACAAATGAAATTGCGCACCTGACCACCCTGGCCGGTTATGTGCATTGGTGTTTGACCGGCAATTCCGTGTTGGGGGTGGGGGACGCATCGGGGGTGTTCCCGATAAACGTTGCCACGGGCAGTTACGATAAAAATCTCCTGGCAAAATTCGACGCCCTAGCCCACCAACATGGGTTTAGCCAGCCGCTGCACACCCTCTTGCCCCAGGTTTTACCGGCGGGCGCACGCGGTGGGCGCCTCGCGGAAGCCGGGGCGCAGTGGCTTGACCCCACCGGCACTTTGCAGCCGGGCGCGCTCGTATGCCCGCCGGAGGGTGACGCCGGAACCGGCATGGTGGCCACGAATTCTGTTTCGCCGCGCACCGGCAACATCTCCGTCGGTACTTCTATATTCGCCATGATAGTGCTGGAACACGCCCTGCAAAGTAGCCACCCCGAGCTGGACATTGTCACCACCCCGGCCGGTGATTTGGTGGCGATGGTGCATTGCAATAACGGGTCATCCGAGCTTGCCGCTTGGATGGAGGTTTTTCGTCAATTCACAGCGGCATTGGGCATTTCTGTGACCACGGACGAGATTTACGCAGCTGTTTTTGGGGCCGCGTTGGATGGCGCTGCGGACGGCGGCGGGCTGCTGGCCTACAACTTCTTGGCGGGTGAACCGATTGTTGGCTTGGAGGCTGGGCGCCCGGCGGTGGTTCGCTCCCCCGATTCGACTTTGAGCTTACCGAACTTTGGGCGAGCTTTGCTTTACAGCGTGTTTGCGACTTTGGCTTTAGGGTTTCGGACTTTGCGTGCTGAAGAGGTTTCGATAGACACGCTTTTCGCCCACGGCGGGCTGTTTCGCACGCCTGAGGCGGCGGGGCATTTCCTGGCTGGCTTTGTCGAATCCCCGATAGCCGTTGCCCAGAGCGCGGTCGAGGGCGGCGCTTGGGGCATTGCGGTTTTGGCCGCTTACGCCGCTGCCGTTGCCAGTGGGGACGGTCGCACTTTGGCTGCGTGGCTTGATGAGGTGGTGTTCGCTAACACCACCTTTGACGTATATGATCCGAATCCGGCCGATTTGCGCGGTATTGAGGCATACTTGGGTAAATATCTGGCGGGGTTGGATATTGAACGCGCAGCCATTTTGGCGTTGGAATAGGATAGAGAACCATAATGCCCGATAAAGCTATTCCAGAGTCCATGCGCGTTGCGGTGGACAACGCCAAAGCTCATGTAGCCGAATTACATGCTATGTTGCCGCGTTGGGAACTGGTGGTGTGGACCGCAGGAAACATTTCGCAGCGAGTCAAAGGCATTGCGGGCGCGCCGGATTTATTGGTGATAAAACCTTCTGGAGTATATTACGATCACCTCACCGCTGAGACTATGGTTGTGTGCGATTTAGCCGGAAACTTGGTCGAGGGCGATCAGACCCCTTCTTCCGATACCGCCGCGCACGCTTATGTGTACCGCCATATGCCCGAAGTGAACGGCGTGGTTCATACCCATTCAACATATGCCGCAGCTTGGGCAGCGCGCGGGGAGGAAATACCTTGCGTGCTAACCATGATGGCTGACGAGTTTGGGGGCGCGATTCCGGTTGGCCCGTTTGCCATTATCGGGGACGATTCTATTGGTCGCGGAATTGTGGAAACCTTAACTGCGCATCGAAGCCCAGCGGTACTAATGCGTAATCACGGGCCGTTCACCATCGGAAAAGACCCGAAATCGGCTGTCAAAACGGCCGTTTTATTGGAGGAAGTGGCCCGGGCCGTGCACATTTCCAGGCAATTAGGCACGCCCCATGAGATTCCGCAACCCGCTATTGACGCGCTTTATGAACGTTACCAAAATGTGTATGGGCAATAAAACAGGAGGGAACTAAAATGTCTGCCACCCCAAAACCGTACAGTGACCGCGAAATCTGGTTCCTCACCGGCTCCCAAGATTTGTATGGCCCAGAAACTTTAGCCCAAGTCGAAGCTCAAGCTCGCCAAATAGCGGAGACCCTAAACATATCCGGTGACATTCCAGCGCCCATCGTTTTTCGGCCCGTCCTAAAGGACGCGGACAGCATTAGGCGCACCATGCTTGCGGCCAATAGCGACGACAAAGTTATCGGGGTTATCACCTGGATGCACACATTCAGCCCCGCTAAAATGTGGATCACCGGACTGGACAGCCTGCGCAAGCCTTTACTGCATTTCCACACGCAAGCAAACGTGGCCCTGCCTTGGGACACCATTGATTTCGACTTTATGAACCTCAACCAGGCGGCGCACGGTGATCGCGAGTACGCCTATCTTGCCACTCGGCTCAATCTCCCCCGCACCACGGTCGCAGGCCATGCGACAAACCCCGAGGTCACGCGCAGAATCGGGCAGTGGGTTAGGGGTGCTGCCGGTTTCGACGCCGTGCGCGACCTGAAAGTGGTGCGCTTTGGGGACAACATGCGCAACGTCGCGGTAACCGAGGGCGACAAAACGGAAGCGGAATTACAGTTAGGCGTTTCCGTGAACACTTGGGCGGTAAATGATTTGGTGGCCGCTATGGCCGCCGTGCCAACCGCCCAGATTGACGAATTAGTTGCCGAATACGAGTTACTGTATGACGTCGCTCCAGAATTGTTGCCCGGTGGGGCGCGCCACGATTCTTTACGATATGCGGCGCAGCAGGAAATCGCCCTAGAAAACTTTTTGACTGCCCACGGCGCGAAAGCTTTCACCACCAATTTCGAGGATTTAGGTGCCCTGAAGCAGTTGCCCGGCTTGGCGGTGCAAAGACTAATGGCAAAGGGGTACGGTTTTGGGGCTGAAGGTGATTGGAAAACCGCCATTTTGGTGAGAGCCGCCAAGGTTATGGGCGCTGGCTTAAAAGGCGGCGCTTCTTTGATGGAGGATTACACTTACGATTTGACCCCCGGCCATGAGCTGATTCTCGGGGCGCATATGCTGGAAATCTGCCCCACGCTCACTGCCGGAAAGCCGCGCGTGGAAATTCATCCACTTGGAATAGGCGGGAAAGACGATCCTGTGCGGCTGGTATTTACCGCCGACGCGGTGCCGGGCGTGGTTGTTTCATTGACCGATATGCGCGACCGTTTCCGGCTCACGGCCAATGTGGTGGATCTGGTTAATCCGCCCGCCGACCTGCCGCACCTGCCCGTGGCGCGGGCCATTTGGCAGCCGCGCCCGGATTTCACCACCTCGGCTGAGTGTTGGCTCACCGCCGGGGGCGCGCACCATACTGCGCTCTCCACAGCGGCCGGGATTGAGGCTTTCGCGGCCTTTGCCAACATGGCACAGATGGAGTTATTGGTGATTGATGAGGACACTAGGCAGCAAGATTTCGCTAACCAGTGCAAATGGAATCAAGCCTATTATCGGTTGGCGCGCGGCTTGTAGTAGCTAGCCTACTAGCGCGCGGCCCCACTGGTCACGATTCCAACGGGTGCCCGCTTTAGAGGTGACTATCAGCAGGCCCTCGATAATCCCCCAGAGCGACCCAATTAAGAAAGCGACCGAAGTAGGCAGCGGGAATCCGCCGCCTAAAAAGATAATCGCGCCAAAAAGCGCCACAACCTGAACTAGGGCGCGACCCTCTTTTTTGAGATACCAGTTGTGGGCCCCAAATCCGCCCAGAGTAATTCCTAGTATTCCTGCCAAATACTTTGAGCGCGGATTTGGCATCCGAGAAGTTTGTTCTTGCTCGAAATAACTGATCCGGCCGTCATCCATTTTAACCCCACAAATTTTATTTTCGTTACAAATTAGTTTATTCATTGAACTATACCAGTGGTGCGTTGCGCCGAAAAGCATCTGGCGCCAGGGCGCAGAAATGATGGCGCCTTAGCGCAAATCGCGCCAAATGCCCGAGTACCAAATTTGGTATCCGCTTTGGGCGAAACCTAGTGCACAAAGCGCCAGCACCAACTAGGCTAGGCACATGCTAGTAAATACCAGGCACATTGTACTTTTTGAGGACGCTGCAGAGGATTTAGGTCGCATCGCGGACATGGTTGATTCCGATGGCGCAGTGCTAATGCTGAAAGATGGCAAACCCGCTTACGTCATAGTCGCTTTTGAGGATGTTGAAGAGGGTGACCCGTACCCGGCTCCCAGCGCGGCCACCGAAGGCGGTTGCGGGGGCGGTGGCGCTCATGGCCAAGGCGGGTGCTGCAAGGATCGCAAGGAACCTGCCGCCGAAAAGCCTGCGGGTCAATGCCAGCACCCGGGCGAGGGGCCTCATGTTTGCACCTGTGGCCGTAACCCCGGCGGCATGTGCGGTGGCCACGACAGTCATGGCCACGGCGGCCACGGGCACGGTCATGGGCATGGTGGTCACGGCCACGGGGGCCATACGCATCACGGCCCTGGTGAAGCTTTTGGCGGTGGCTTTGGCGGCTTTGGCGATTTCGGGTTCCCTGGGATTCAGGTGGAAAACCCCGAAACCGAGTTTGAGGCTGCCAGGGAGTTCTTGCGCGGGCCATTCGGTGGCAACCCGGGCGCCGCTTGGGAGCACGGGCAGCC
>JAITCS010000013.1 GCA_031282935.1 Cellulomonadaceae bacterium | reverse complement strand
TTTAGATTCTTTTGAATTTCTGGATTTTGGCTGCTCTTCAGCGACTATCGGAACCGCCTTTACGGTATTCGGTTTTGTTGGTGAAATGGTACGCCAAACGCACCTGCCCGCTTTCCTAGTTTGGGCTATCGCCTCAGTTCTTAGTTTATTGGTTGGCTTTGCGGTGCAACGCGTGATCAATAGGCTGGAAAAGAACGAATCTGGAGTTGCAAACTATTCCATCGTTGGTATGCAAGGTGAAGTCACCGTTCGGGTTACAGAGAAATCGGGCGAGGTAAAACTCGACGATCATCGGGAGCTCGAATCACGGCTTGCTCGCATGGCCAAATACAAAGACAACAACCTGGATATCCCGAAAGGCACTCGCGTTGTGGTGCTGGAACAAAAGGGTGTTCATGCCGTTGTCGAACCCGTTGCCACCGCATTTAGTTAAACCATTGAACTAAATAAAGTGCCACATTCCGCAGCAAAAGTAGCCAGGTTACCCGGCAAAACAGCCGAGCCGCTTAACTACCCTTGCTGACGACAGCCATTACAAGGTTTTCACAAAGAAAGAGTGAAAGATGTTTTCTCCCGCAATAACAATTCCATTGTTACTTATCTTTTTAGCGTTTGTGCTGATTGTGTTTATCGCACGGCGTATTCGTAATGTTGCCCCTAACGAGGCGCTAATCGTGGTAGGCCGAGGCGCTGGATCCGGCTCAAATGACGTAACCGATGGCCAAAAAGTGGTTATCGGCGGTCGCACTTTCGTGTGGCCCGTAATTCAGAAGGCATTCCCGGTTTCCTTGGAGCAACGTCAGGTTAAGCTGCTCATTGAAGCTGTGGACTCGAACTTCATCGCCGTGGCGGTGCGAGCTTCGGTACTATTCAAGATTCGTGGGGACGCCGAGAGCGTTCGCCGCGCGGCACAGCGCTTCTTGGGTCAGCAGGATTCCCTGGAAGGCCCGCTCGCTGACGCGTTTGAGGGTGCGTTGCGCCCGATTATCGGCTCGATGACCGTGCGCCAGTTGGTTGCTGACCGCGAAACCTTGGCCGAGAAGATCTCCGTTGCTATCCGCGAGGACTTGTCGGAGCAGGGTCTGCAGATTGACCTCATCAAGATTTCCGACATCGTGACCCCTGGCAGCACCTACCTGCAGGACCTCGGGCGCGCCGAGGCCGCCGAAGCCCGCAAGAACGCGGACATCGCCGAAGCGCAGGCTCGGTTGCTATCCGAAAGCGAGCAAATCGCCACTGCCGAGCAGATCGCAATGCGCAAGCGCGACCTCGCTCTGAAGCAAGCTCAGATTCAAGAGGAAACCGATAAGGCTCAGGCTGCCGCGAAGTCGGCAGGCCCAATCGCGCAGGCTGCCCAGGATCGAATCATCGCTATCGAAAGCCAAAAGGCGCTCGTCGAGAAGGCCAAGGCCACCGAGGCTAACCTCGACGTGACGGTGCGCCGCCCGGCCGAAGCTGAGAAGTACCGCGCCATCCAGGAGGCCGAGGCCGCGCGCGAGTCCCTCAACGCCGCCACCGAGGCCGAGGCATATCGCCGTGTCAAGACCGCAGAAGCGGACAAACTCGCCACTGAGGACCTGGCTCACGCCGAGCGTGCCAAGGGTCAAGCCGTTGCCGATGTGCGCCGCCTGCAAGGTGAGGCTGAGGGTGAGGCCATCCGTCAAGAGGGTCTGGCTCGCGCTGCCGCCACTGACGCTCAGGCTCGCGCTTTGCAGCAGCAGGGTGAGGCCGTCTTGATGCAGCAGTTGATCGCTGTGTTGCCTGAGATCGTGGCCCAGGCCGCCGCTCCGATGGGTAACATTGACAACCTGACTGTGGTTTCCACCGATGGCGCTAGCCAACTGACCAAGACTGTGGGGCAGAACGTGCTTGAGGGAACTAACCTGCTCTCCAGCATTGTGCCCGGTTTTGATTTGGGTGCCATGCTCAACAAGTTCATGGGTGCCGGGGCTGCGAAAGCGGTTACCCCGTTGGCCCTCAGCGTGACCACCGAGAATCCGGACGAGTTCATCGAAATCGCGTAAAGCACTACCAGCAAAACCCGTCGTTCTTGGGTGTAGGTTTTTTACTTACATTCGGACGGCGGGTTTTGCTTTTCTTTTCAGAATCCGGTTTCGGTTGTTAGGCTGCGCCGAGTTTTATTTCGGAAAACAATAACCCCAAGCGCCGCCAATATCATCGGGATAAATACCACCGATAACGCCGCCCGATAATCCCCTAACGCGGGCGAATCAGCGCCGGTACGCCTATCCAAAATAACCCCCACCGTCAGCATAACTAATATGGCGGCCACAAAACCGCCCATATTGGCAATCCCCTGCACCGTGCTGCGCCGTTCTGGCTGATTGAAAGAGCCAGCCAAATCCAAACCGATCAAAGAGGCGGGCCCGCCAATGGCGATTAGCACAATAGCTACGGCGAATATCCAATACGGTAGCGGGGTTGTAGGGACAAGCATGATTGCCCAGCCCACGCAAACTAATCCCCCGATAATTAGCGCGGTCATGGTGCGCCGCTGCGGGAATTTGGCGGTTAACTGCCCGATAACCGGGGCGACCACTAAAGCGGTGAGTACAACCAAGGTCAGCGCGAAAGCGGTTTCCCGTTCACCGTAGCCAAGGCCTTGCCGCATGAACGGCACGCCCCACATCATGATGAATACGGTGGCGCTCAGGCCGCACAGCATGTGCGTGAAGAATCCCAGCCAGGTTGCCGGATTCATCACGGCGGCCCTGAAACTTGATTTTGACGCCCCGCCGTGGGCCGTTGCCGTGCTTTGTCGTATCGTCAATAATGCTACCAGCGCGGTTAGCGCGGTGAGGGCGGCTAGGCCCCCGAAAGCGAAATACCAGCCCACCCCGGCCAAGGCGGCTGCGAAGGGGTAGGCGGAAATGAGTTGACCGATGTTTCCGGCCAGGCCGGTCATTTGCGTCAACAACGGCACCCGAGGGGCGGGGAACCACTCCCACACCAAACGCACTGCGGATACGAAAATGGTGGCGTCGCCTGCTCCGATCAGCACACGGGCGCCGAGCGCCAAGCCCACTGAGGGCACGAACGCCATCACCAACTGGCCCACTGTCATCGCTATTGCTCCGGTAATTATCAGGCGCCGCGCGCCCCAACGATCCAAAGCCATTCCGGCTGGCAACTGCATAAAGGCATAAACGAAAAGTTGCACCACCACAAATAGTGACAACACCGTGGCTGAGGTATTAAACCTTTCGGCAGCCACTAAACCTGCAACCCCAAAAGAGGTGCGATTTGCGATAGCAAGAATATAAACAAACAAGCCTCCACCCCACACTACCCAGGGCAAAAACTTTGACCCTTTCGAGTGTGGGGTGGGGCTTACCAACACCTTATTAGCGATTATCTACAAAGGGTGCGCCACCATCGTCAACAAAGGCAGTACCACGGTTATCAACAAACGCAGCACCGGCAGGTTCCGCTACGTAAGAAGCGGTGGGATATGCGCCTGAGAAAGCGGGATCGCCGTAGTTGCGCGAAACTGCCTCGTCAACTGCGTCATCGCCATCCATCGCATCACGCGGCACGCCGAAGAAGTACGTGGCCAGGAAGCCAACCAAGTACGCCACCAACAAACCGAGAATGTACTTCCAAACACCACCTGTGATCAGCGGCAGCAAAGCGATACCCGAAGGGCCGACCACCGTGGCGCCGATGGGCTGGTGCGCCAACTGGCCCAGCAGGCCAATCGTGGCGCCGCCGAACGCCCCACCGATACAAGCGGTGATGAACGGGCGACCCAGCGGCAACGTGACGCCGTAAATCAACGGCTCGCCGATGCCCAGGAAACCGA
>JAITCS010000006.1 GCA_031282935.1 Cellulomonadaceae bacterium | reverse complement strand
CGATACAGCGGAGAGCATAATACATTGGTATCGAAAAGGAACCGATTTCAGTATCCACATGGAACCCGATGGCCTTATTTCCGCTGGCAGTGGCGATGATCAAGTCACTTGGATGGATGTCAATGTGGACGGGATTCTGCCCACGCCACGACACGGCAAACCAGTAGAAATAAACGCTTACTGGTATAGTGCGCTTCGCATAATGTTCGAGTTCTCCAAATTGCTCGGTAAGGATCAAAAGGATTACTTGGATTTGAGTGAAAAGGTCAAGGCCAGTTTCTTGCGTGAGTTTTGGTCTGATTCCTTGGGTTGCCTAAAAGACCTCGCCAGCGGCACCCCAAACGATAACCAAATCAGGTGCAATCAAATCTGGGCTGTGTCGGTGCCATTCACAATGCTAGACAACGGGCAGCAGCGAAAAGTAGTTGACCGCGTGTTTGAGTTTCTTTACACGCCGGTTGGGTTGCGTTCTTTAGCGCCAAACGACCCTGAGTTTCATCCCATTTATCGCGGGTCAAATGTGGAACGAGATCTCGCCTACCACCAGGGCACCGTTTGGGGTTTCCCATTAGGGGCCTATTACTTGGCATACCTAAAAGCAAATAATTATGTCAAAGAAGCCGTGGCAGATGTGAAAGACCAACTCGAAGCCATCGAACCTACCCTGCGCGAAGGCTGCATAGGCCAAATTGCCGAAATATTCGATGGGGAATACCCGGCGATGTCCCGAGGGTGTTTTGCCCAGGCTTGGAGTGTCGCGGAGGTATTACGGGCTTTTCGCGCCGTGCAAGACATATCCTTGCGGCATGGGCACCAATGATGAGCCGCTGCTAACTGAAACCAACCCAACGGACAAGCCCGGAGCGTGGCGCACCCGAATTTCCCAGGTTCGATCCGCCTATCAGAATCAACTAGAGAAATCCCAGGCCAGCCACCAATACAATTTCGGGCCACTGCGCAGTTATGTTTCTGTTGACGATGGGCCATTTAGCCCGCAGTTGCCCGGTTGGGAAGCGGAATCAGTGGATATCACCACCGAACTAGACGTTGAAAAGAAGCATGACCAGGGCGTGCCGCAATGGCTGAAAACAGCAGCAGGTTATAGTTGGCGGTTATTGCTGGTCGCTGCTGCGGTTGGGCTAGTTGTTTGGGCGATTTCTCACGTTAGAATGGTTATCATTTCGCTGTTTATCGCCCTGGTGCTGACTTGCGCCTTGCGCCCGTTGCGGAACATTTATGATAGGCACATGAAACGCGGGTTAGCGGTTGCGCTCACCCTAATTACCGGCCTGCTTATTGTTGCGGCTTTGCTTGCTTTTGTGATAATTTCGGTGGCGGGCAGTTGGGCCAGTTTGGGCAACGAGTTTATCCACGGGGTGGAAAGGCTTTTTGACCTGCTGCAAGGCCCTCCGTTGCGCCTGCATTTGCCGTTTGCTGACGTCCACGACGCCTTGAACGCCGCGCAACACTGGATCGGCGAGCACTACACTGACATAATTGGGCACGCGGGCGCTTTGATAGAATGGATAATTTACCTGGCCTTATCGGTCTTTCTCACGGCATTCTTTTTATCATCCGGCAGGGAAATGTGGCAGTGGATTTTGAACCAATTCCCCGAAAAAACAAGAGTTCACTGGACTAAGGCGTTCAGTGCCGGGTTCTCAACTTTCGCGGGTTATGCGCGCGGGCTAGTCATAATCGGTTTGATAGACGGTATCCTGGCTGCAATTTTGTTATTTGCGCTGCGAATACCGCTGGCGGCGCCGCTGGCAGTGTTAGTGTTTATCGGCTCTTTTATCGAAATGATCGGTGGCCCGGCCGCAATGGCTATCGCGGGCATAGTGGCCTTGGCTACGCGCGGGCCAATACCTGCGCTTTTGGTGCTGCTTGGGGTGGCACTAATCGGGCAAATTGAGGGTCATATTCTGAATCCGTTCGTGATGGGACGTCAAGTGAAACTCCACCCAGTTGTAATTGCGTTATCCGTGGCCACTGGAACGGTTGTGGCCGGGATTATGGGAGCTATTCTGGCTGTGCCGATTATCGCGGTAGCGTGGAGCGTTTATAAGGCCCTGCGCGGGAAAGGCATGGGCGGTTCCCCCGATAGTGACGGGGATATGTTAGCGAAAGTGACCACATCGGTGCGGCCAACGAGCAAAGCAGTCGGTTAATCCTGCCGCTTAACCGGGATTGCTTGAGCCAGGAATTATCCGACCGTAACGCAAGCGTCCGACACCTTACCCAAACGTACGACACCTTACCCAAACGTACGACACGCTACCCAAACATAGCGGCCCGCGCGCGCAACCTAATGGTTAGATGGGGGCATGAGCTTTTGGCATGCCCTGATATTAGGGATCGTGGAGGGCATCACTGAGTTTTTGCCGGTTTCATCAACGGCACACTTAACTGCGGTGAGTAATCTTTTGGGTTACCAGATTGACGATCGCGGGGTGACGGCCTTTACTGCGGTTATTCAGGTGGGTGCCATTTTGGCGGTCATCATTCATTTCTGGCGCGATATCGTGAACCTTTTGCGTTCTTGGGTTACTGGCCTGCTACATAAGGAGCAGCGCGGCACTGATTACCGTGCGGCTTGGGTTGTCTTGCTCGGTTCCATTCCCATTGGAATTGTCGGGTTTTTGCTTCGAGATGTCATTTCCGGCGTTTTGCGTAACATGTGGGTTATCGTGGCGGCTTTGATATTGTGGTCTATCGTTATTTGGTTTGCCGAACGAAATGGTCGCCAAGAGCGCGACATGAATAATCTGACCATTAAAGACGCTTTCATCATCGGCGCTGCGCAGTGCCTTGCGCTAATTCCTGGGGTTTCTCGCTCGGGCGCCACAATTTCTGCTGGCCTATTTCGTGGCCTTGATCGCGTCACAGCCACCAGGTTATCTTTCCTGATGGGGATCCCCGCTTTGCTGGCGGCTGGCGCTTTCGAGGCGATTGGTTCCATGGCCGATATCGGCGACACCGTGGGTTGGGGCGCCACACTAATTGCCACAGCGGTCAGTTTTGGGGTGGCTTGGCTCGCTATCTCTTGGTTGTTGAAATTGGTGGCTGGCCACCCTATTACGGTATTCATTTGGTGGCGGTTGTTTGTCGCGTGGCTAATCGCTTTAATGTTGGTTTCCGGCGCCATGAGCACCACCGGAGCTTTCGTGGTGGACACCGTGCGGCATTGGTGGATTTGGCCTGCGATTATTATCGCTGCCGGTTTCGTTGGCGGCTTATTAGTGCGAGCCATTAGCGGCGGGGCGCAGCTTAAAGCCGTCGAGGTGGCAAACAAATATCAACCAGAAATCGTGGCGGCAAATGAGTAATAACATTTCAAAAGCGGAAAAAGAAGTCGTTGAGATTTGCCGGAATCTGCTGCGCATTGACACCTCCAATTTCGGTGACGATAGCGGGCCGGGGGAACGGCTTGCTGCCGAATACTGCGCCGAATTGCTCAGTGAAGTGGGCCTTGACTGTGAACTTTTCGAGGCTCGCCCCGGCAGAACCTCCCTGGTGACCCGCCTAAGTGGCTCCGATCCCAGCCGACCGGCCTTGGTGCTGCACGGCCACACCGACGTTATGCCAGCCCAGGGCAAGGATTGGACGCATCCGCCCTTTAGCGGGGCCGAAATTGACGGCATGTTGTGGGGTCGCGGTGCGGTGGATATGAAAGGCATGGACGCGATGATTCTCGCGGTGGTGCGCGAATATCAACGCACTGGCAGGAAACCGGCGCGCGATATAATTATCGCAATGTTTGCTGACGAGGAGGCCGGGGGAGTTGCCGGTTCGGGATGGGCGGTAGAAAATCGGCCCGAATTGTTTGAGGGCGCTACTGAGGCCATATCCGAGGTGGGGGGGTACAGCGTTGATGTTGCAGGAAAGCGGGCGTACCTTATCCAGACTGCCGAAAAGGGTTTATCGTGGCTGAAACTAATTGCTAAAGGTACAGCGGGTCACGGTTCCGCAATTAATAATGAGAACGCTATCGTGGAACTGGCTAAAGCGGTGACCGCTATCGCCAATTACCAGTGGCCAATTCGTCTTACGCCAACCACCACAGCGCTGCTCAAAGGGATTTCTGACCTGACCGGGTTGCCTTTCCAACCTGATGCAAACGACCAAACACAGTTGCGCGCGCAAATAACTGAGCTAGCAAATGCTATTGGAACTGGAGCCAAATT
>JAITCS010000005.1 GCA_031282935.1 Cellulomonadaceae bacterium | reverse complement strand
AAAAAAAAAAAGCATCATTCGGCGGGAGGCGATAGGTGAGGCGCTAATCCCCTCCCTGGATCAGACCCGAACTGTGGGGTTAGTGACCTTGCCCGGCACCTTTGTCGGCGCGCTGTTCGGCGGCGCCTCCCCGCTGGACGCCGGGATATTCCAGGTGATCGTATTGACCGCGATCCTTACTGCGGGCGCCATCACCGCCACTTTGCTGCTTTCAACTCTCGCCGCTATTCACACCAGGCCAACAATCCCGGTGAAAAACGAAAAATAGGCGAAAAATGAAAGTCCGCCTGCCCCTCACCGGGCAAGCGGACACTCTTTGTAAAACTATATTTACGCCACTACGAGGTCAGCGGGGGTTTCTACCGCCACGATGTCAACAACGCGACGACCACGACGGGAACCGAACTTGACCGCCCCAGCTTCGAGCGCGAACAGGGTGTCATCGCCACCACGGCCCACGTTCTCACCAGGATGGAAGTGCGTGCCACGCTGCCGCACGATGATCTCGCCAGCTTTCACCAACTGCCCACCATAACGCTTTACGCCCAACATTTTCGGGTTGGAATCGCGACCGTTCCGCGAAGAACTCGCGCCTTTCTTATGTGCCATTACTAGCCACCTACTTTCGAGATAATTGAGAGTTACTTAATGCCAGTAATCTTAACGCGAGTCAGCTTCTGACGATGACCTTGACGCTTGCGGTAACCAGTCTTGTTCTTGTAGCGCAAGATATGAATCTTGGGGCCTTTTTCGTCATCGCGCACAACCTCAGCGGTGACCTTAGTGGCAGCCAATTTGGCTTTATCAACAATGATGTTATCGCCATCAACCAACATCAAAGCAGGCAACTCAATGGTTTCGCCAACCTTAGCGCCCTGGCGATCCATCACCATAATGTCGCCTACAGCCACCTTCTCTTGGCGGCCACCTGATTTCACAATCGCGTATACCACGATTCCATTACTCCTTAAGGCCCGAGCTAATTTTCAAAAGCCCGCGCATGCGACTTGCCGCGTAACGTGCTTCACCGTCTTGAGCTGCAACTCTACCCGCCTCGGCGGGAAAGTGCGGTGCATTGCGTGGCAAATCTGGTTTATCTTTGGGCGCACAAAAGCGCCAGCGCACCACTCTACCTGATAAGGGGCGGCACTGTCTAGCCGCCGATCACTTTAGGACCAATCGCGGACGATTTCGAGGGCGTTTTGCAGGTCAGCGGGGTACGGCGATTCCACTTCAACCCATTCGCCCGTGATGGGGTGCGCGAAGCCCAAACGGTAGGCGTGCAACCACTGGTGGTCCAGCCCCACTTTGGCGGCGACTACCGGGTCGGCCCCGTAAATGGTGTCGCCGACCAAGGGGTGCTTTAGCGCCGTGAAATGCACTCGAATTTGGTGGGTACGCCCCGTTTCTAAATGGATTTCGCACAAAGCCGCACTGCGCAACAACTCAATCACCTCATAATGGGTTACCGAATGTCGGCCCCGCTCGGTGACAGCGAATTTCCATTCCGCACTCGGATGCCGGCCGATGGGCGCCTCAATGGTGCCGACTAACTGATCGGGGTGGCCCTGACAAAGCGCATGATAAACTTTTTTCACTTCCCGATGTTTGAAGGCGTGTTTGAGCGCGGAATAGGCTGGCTCCGACTTGGCGACCACCATAGCGCCCGAGGTGCCCACATCCAGCCGCGACACGATCCCCTTGCGTTCGGGCTGCCCCGAGGTGGAAATGCGATAACCGGCCGCCGCCAACCCGCTCAGCACGTCCGGCCCGTCCCAGCCCAGCGAGGGGTGCGCCGCAGCACCCGCTGGCTTGTCCACGATCACGATGTCCTCATCATCGTAAAGAATCCCCATGCCAGGCACCTCACTTGGGCCAACCGGCGCGGGCGGTTCGGGGATCACGACTTCAAGCTCCTGGTCGGCGATGAGTCGGTCGGATTTTCCGAGCGGGCGCCCGTTACAGGTAACGCCCCCGGCCTCAACGATCTCGGCGGCTTGAGTGCGGGAGTAGCCCAGCATCCGAGCGAGGGCCGCGTCCACCCTGGCGCCCACCAACGCGTCCGGCACCGGGAAAGTGCGGGAGCTCATGGGCTCGGTTTGGCTTTATCGGAATCCCGAGTGCCGTCAATGTGAATACCCCGGAAAGTCAACAAGATGATCAGACCCGCCGCGATCACGATGGCAATGTCGGCCACGTTGCCCACGAACCAGTTCCAGTACGCGATGAAGTCTATTACCTTGCCGTGCGCGAACCCTGGGTAGCGAAAGAGCCGGTCAATTAGGTTGCCGATGGCGCCGCCCAACAAAAGCCCGAAAGCCCAGGCCCACCCCAAAGACCTAATGCGCGGGATTACCCAGAACATGGCCGCCACTAACGCCACCACCACGATGGTCAGCACCCAGGTGAAGCCGTCGCCTATGCCTAAGGCGGCCCCGGGATTCCTAAGCAGCCAAAGTGAGAGGTACTCCCCCAGCAGCTCAACCCGGTGCCCGTCAGCAAGAGCCGTCAATGCCCAGCCCTTGGTGAGTTGATCGGCGAGGATCGTGGCTGCTGCGATGGCGAAAGTGGTGATTATCAGGCGGCGATGCCGTTTGGTATTTTGGGTTGCTTCAAACGAGCCTGGCACGCTATCTACGACGACCGGCGCATCAGCAACGGCGACCGGCGGGTTAGCAAAGGAGCCTGGCTGGTCGAGGGAACGCTCAACCGGCCAGGCCTCTTGGGTTGGTTCTACGGGATCCAAAACTATATCTGTGGGTTACCGGTGGGAACCTGCTCGCCCTTCTTGTCCAAGTCGTCAAGGAGGTTCTGCAGGTAGGCGCGCAGGCGCATCCGGTAGTCACGCTCGTACAGGCGGAGTTCGTCAATCTTGCGCTCCAACAGGGCGCGATCGCCTTCAAGCTTGGTTAGCGTGCGGTGCGAGGTGTCCTCCGCCTCGGAAACGATACGGTGGGCCTTGTCTTCGGCCTCGCTGATGGTTTTGTCGGCGGTTTCCTGGCCGGTGCGCACGTAATCGTCGTGCAGCTTTTGTGCCAGAACGATGATTTCAGTGGCGTTCTCGGCCTCGTTGGCGGAGCTGCCGCGCGATCCTGCCTCTTGCACCTGCTGGCGCAGGCTGTTGTTCTCGTTGCGCAGCGCCTCAACCTCGGCTTGGAACCCTGCGGCATCCCCGCGAGCCAGATCGGCGACCCGGGATTCGACGGACTGCAACTGGTTGCGCAGTTCGGTGTTCTGTTGAATCAGTTCGCCGGTCGAGTTAGCCAGGGCATCGAGGTATTCGTCCACCTCGTCCATGTCGTAACCGCTCTTGAGACCCTTGGAAGCCTCAAAATCCTTATGGACTATCGCTTCTGGCGTGATGATGGCCATCTTCATTCCCTCTGTTGCAGGTTGAATGTTGTTACTTCCGAACGGCGCCCGGTGGCACCGCCGCCTGCCCCTACTTTAGCGGATACCAGGATTTATGTCACGTTTGGGGGCAGTGTCGCGGAATTAGTTTAGAGGCGAGCGACGATGGACGAGAGAATCATGACCGCGAAAAACAGCAGCATGAAAGCGATGTCAATTCCCATGCCGCCCAAACGCACTGGAGGGATTAGCCGCCGAATCGCCCGCAACGGCGGATCAGTTACCGTGTACACCGCCTCAGCGAGCAGCAGCACCACACCTTTGGGCCGCCAACCGCGCACGAAGTAGCGCACCCATTCGAGCACCATGCAGGCCACCAAGAAAAGCATGAACAGCCACAGCAGGAACCCGATCGCTGACCACACTACTTGCACAATGCCAGCCTAAAGGAGTAACCGAAGCCTAAACACCCTAACGCGACCAAACGGCTCAGCTTTGGTTGTAGAACTGGCCACCAATGGCCTCTGGGCCACCGCCGACCTCGGAAACTACGGCGTCTTCGCCGATGACCTCAATGTGTTCGGGCGAAAGCAGGAATACCTTGGGCGTGACGCGCTCGATGCCGCCGTTCAGCCCGAAGATGAGGCCCGAGGAGAAGTCCACGAGGCGTTTGGCGTCTTCGGCACCCATGTCGGAAAGGTTCATAATGACGGGCACGCCGTTGCGGAACGCCTCACCGATCAGGCGGGCGTCATTATAGGAGCGGGGGTGAATTGTGGTGATCCGGTGCAGGTCGGGGCCGACCGGAGCGTATTCCGGCTGCAGCACTGGACGCAAAGGCGTGACCGGAGCCGCATATTCGACCGCCGGCTCGGGTGCATGGTAACCAGCGTTCGGCTGGGGCGCGTAACCCCCGTCGTAGGTTTCCTCTTGGCCATCCTCAGCGAGGCCCAAATATACCAAACTCTTGCGCAGCGCACCGCCCATTTCCGCCACTCCCTTATGTTCCAAATGTCGGTAGCCAGTGGGAACTGACTTGTAAGGCAAACCTAAACCCCAACGCTGTAATTCCCGTGGTGCCACGCCGGAAAGTGCTCTGGGGATTTGGTGCGCGGGGTTTCGGCAGGCGGGCGCGCAGGTTACTGCGCGTCAACCGCCGGGGCGGCGGAGGATTAGGCCTGCTTGGCGGCCGGTTTGGGAGTTGTGGAGCGTGGCGCGGCGATGGGAGAAATATTCTTCGTGTTCAAAGGTGCAGTAGAGGCTGCGATAGACCACTGCAGCGCCAGCCGCTTCCAGTTGGGCAGCGGCGGCGGCGGGTAGGTCAAGGCTTGGGGTGCCCTTGGCTGTGGTGGCGAAAGCAGCAGGGGCGATGGCGCAGACCTCCGCTTGCATCTGCGCGGGTACCTCATAGCATTTGCCGCAGATAGCAGGCCCGATGGCAGCTTTTATGGGGCTGGCGCCCAAAGCCGAAAGCTGCTCGACAGCGCGGGCGATCACGCCTAGTTCGATGCCACGGCGCCCGGCGTGCGCCACCCCTACCCCAAATTCGCTTGCGATCAAGATCGGCACGCAATCGGCCACCAAAACCCCGAGGCCCAGCTCGGGCAGATCGGTCACCATGCCGTCGGCCTCCCCTGCGGTGATGGGATATTGGGGAGGGTGGCTATTCCCATCCGCACCCGTTCCCCCGGCTGCGGCGAAGTGAAGCGACCAGGTCGCTGAACCGGCTGTTCCCATGCCATCGGCTTCCCCAGCGGTGACGGGGGCATCGAACAGGCGCCGCCACGGCGCAGCCTCGTCGTCGGACAAAAATAACACCCGGTTGCCGTGTACCTGACTGGCGAAAGCCACGGGCGCCCCAAACAGTTCGGCGACGATGCGCCGGTTCGCAGCAACATGGGCGGGATTGTCCGAAACGTTATGGCCGAGGTTCAAGGACTCCCAGGGCGGCCCCGACACTCCGCCGAAGCGCGAAGTGAAACCAGCAAAAATTCCCGAACCCATATCTACTGATACGAATTCGGGAA
>JAITCS010000171.1 GCA_031282935.1 Cellulomonadaceae bacterium | reverse complement strand
CCCTGCGGATTGGGCCGGGGGATCGCTACGGGATTGTGGGCGTGAACGGGGCCGGGAAGTCCACCCTTTTGGCGTTGTTGGCTGGCCGTTTGGCCCCTGATGCGGGCCGGGTCAAGCGCGGCAAAACGGTCGCGGTGGCCGAACTCAGTCAGGCCGGGTCGGAGTTGGACGAGTTAGCGGATTTGACGGCGGTGCAGGTTATTGAGGCGGAGCGCCGCACTTTTACGCTCACCAAGGAGAACCCGGCTTTCCTGGGTCGCACTGCTGGGGGTGGCGCCATCGGGGAGTTGACCGCCGGGCAGTTGGTGGAGCGGCTCGGGTTCACGCGCGAGCGGGCGCACACTCGGGTGCGGGAACTTTCGGGCGGGGAGCGGCGGCGTTTGCAGTTGGCGCGGCTGCTGGTGCAGGGCCCGAACGTGCTGCTGCTCGACGAGCCGACCAACGATCTGGACACCGACACGCTGGCGGCGATTGAGGACTTACTGGACGGTTTTTCGGGTACGCTAATTGTGGTAAGCCATGACCGTTACCTTTTGGAGCGGGTCGCCGACAGGCAATGGGCCATGTACGGTGACGGTCGCATTGTGGATTTGCCCGGCGGCGTGGAGGAATACTTGGCAGTGCGGCGTAAAGGCACCGCCGATAACCTCGTCAAAGGCAATAACGCCCCGGTCGCTTCACTTCCCAGCGCCGCGCCATCGGCCTCTGCAAGTGCAGCCGAAATTCGTCAAGCGCGCAAGGATATCGCAAGAATAGAAAAGCGGCTCAATAAAATCGCCGAAGAACAGGGGAAACTTCACGAAACTATTGCGAATAATCCCACCGACTACACCGGGGTAGCCCAAGCCGATACGAAACTGAGAGCCCTAGACCAAGAACGGGCAGACCTCGAAGAAGCCTGGCTTTTAGCAGCCGAGGTAGCCGCAGAATGAGCGCATTAGTTAAAAGCGCCCCTTTCGTATTGGACTGGCCACGCAACTTTTACGCCCAAATCGTGGGCGGCCCGCAACGGCCACATGGGATCGCGCAAGGCTGCCCGCCCCAACAGCACCACATCAGCGTCACCATTTTCGACGATTTCTGCCGCCTGATCCGCCTCCGTAATCTCCCCAACCGCCCCCACCGCAATGTGCGCGTCAGTCTTGATGACCCTGGCAAACGGCACCTGATACCCCGGCCCCGCCTTGATGGGGGCAGGCAGCAAGGCCCCTGAGGAGGTGTCGCAGAAGTCCACCCCGCGCGCCTTCAGGCCCGCCACCACATGCGCTACAACCTCGGGGGTGAGGCCGCCAAGCAACCAATCGGAGGCCGAAACGCGAATAAACACGGGCTTAACGGCCGGAAAAACTGCCCTAATCGCCTCGGCGATTTCATTGACTAGACGGGCGCGGTTCTTAGCCGAGCCGCCATACTTGTCCGTGCGCGTGTTGCTCAACGGCGAAAGGAATTGGTGAACCAGATAGCCGTGGGCACCGTGAATCTCCACTGCGTCGAACCCGGCGCGGTCAGCGCGCTCGGCTGCGCGGGCAAAAGCGGCAGGGATCGCCTCAACCTCAGCGGTGCTCAACGCGTGCGGCGCGGCCAGGCCGGGGAAAGCCTCAGTGGTGGGGCCAACTGTTTGCCAACCACCTTCCGCATCCGTGACGCTGACGTTAGTTTTCGGGGCCCACGGCACCGCCGCCGAACCCTTGCGACCGGAGTGCTGCAACTGGATGGCGAACTTGGCGCCAGCGTTGTGTACCGCCGTCACCACGCGCGCCCAAGCCTCGGTCTGTTCATCCGTCCAAATCCCGGCGCAACCAGGGGTTATGCGCCCTTGCGGACTAATGCCCGTGGCCTCCGCAATGAGCAGCCCAAACCCGCCGAGCGCCCGCGCAGTGTAATGCGCCAGGTGAAAATCGTTCACCACGCCTTCCGCCGCAGTGTACTGGCACATGGGGGAGAGCCAAATGCGGTTCTTGACGGTCAGGCCGCGCAAGGTGATCGGCTCAAACAGTTTGACCTGCCCAGCAGGGGCGCTCGCGGTCACCCTGTTTTTTGCGACCTCCGCTGCCGTTAGTGGGGCGTTCTCCTGGCTCGTGCTCACGCCTCCCAATCTATGCCCCCAACCGGGGCCGCGTCAATGATTAAGCTGTCGGCAGAGTTCGCCAAATTCGGCCTCCGCCCCGGCGAGGTCATAAATTGAGATGTGATTGAGGTCAAGTGGCGCGCACATTATCTTGAAATCGGCGCCCGCTTTATTTACCGAATTGCACAGTTTTTGCAACAAAGAATAATCCCAGTGCTTTACAGAGGTATCTGGCAAAATCGAAATCAGAAACTTATCGCCTAAAACCGCAAACTTGGTATCGCTGGCCGGTACTGGGGTCAAATGCAAAGGTGGAAATCTCTTGTCCAAAGCCGCAACCAGCGCGCAGATTCGTTTCTCCAAGTCCGCTACGCTCTCCGTGCCTGCTGTGCCTCCCGCGCCTGCTGCGCTCTCCAAGCTGGCGGTTCCCATGAAGCTGCCCACGAGCCGAATCCTAGCGCGCCGCACTGCAAGAAACGGGCCGAGCCGCTCGGAGTGGCGTGCGGGACATTTGCAATGGTTGCTTTAGGATAAGGTAAAGTCTTGATGGTTTCCTTGTCTGCGGCCGTTGGGATTCTGTGTGTTCCGCGCGTGAAAGGGCATGGAAGTGAAAGCAAGCTGGCTGCCTTGGCAGGGAGATAATCAGTTCCGGCGGTTGCTTGCCCGGATTTCCCTCCCGGCTTTCTGCGCAGCCAGTGTGGCCGGGGTGGCCGCCCCGACAGCGGTTGCGGCCCCGGCGCAAGTTGGCGCTGGGCAGGCGCTTGGCCAAGTGGTGGCGGTCAAGGCCACCAAAGATGCAAAGAAATTCACCTCCAGCAGCGTCACAATTTCGGGGCAAAGCGGTGGAAAAGCTCACGAGGGTGAGAAACTTACTGCCGTTCCAAAGGTTAGTCCAACCCCAGATAAGATTTCTTATCAATGGTTTAGAAATGACCAAAAGATAGACGGCGCTAACAAAGCGACTTATACCGCTAAAGCCAGCGATGTTGGCAAAACTATAAAGGCTAGAGTTACCGCAAAAAAGGCCGGATATGTTGAGTTACAAAAACTATCTGCGCCGGTGACCATATCAGCAAAAGTGTACCAACATAAGCCGGTAGGTCCCGAGGTGGCTGCGCTAAGGCACGCAACTACTCCTGAGGGCAGGTACGGACGAGGGGCAGTGCAGAATACCGCTATAGGTTTGGTGCGATATGATGAATATCTGCGCAATCCAGTGGGTTTGCTAGTTGAAGACATGAATTGGGAGCGGGAACAAAGCAAGTTACCACCTATTGTGCTAGACCCGGAACTGATGAAGTACGCCGATTGCCATGCCAAAGAACTCGCCGCCCTCAACCACCTCACTCACGAAAGCGGCTGCCCAAATAGTGAAAACTGGGAATCGGTGACAAATCGTGGCGAATCCGCAGTTTGGGGTTTGGTGCGCACGCCAAAGGGGCTCCACAAAATCCCTATTGCGAATGACAACCCAATTCTGCAAAACGCCATGCTTTACGGGAGTCGGCCCAATGTAGTACACGGGATTGGGACGGCTGGAAGATTCGTGGTTATCGTCGCAAACACCAAGTAGCCGCGAATACTAGGTAAGGTTTTTGGGTTTATTG
The DNA here is from genome assembly GCA_031282935.1 of Cellulomonadaceae bacterium. GTDB lineage: Bacteria > Actinomycetota > Actinomycetes > Actinomycetales > Cellulomonadaceae > Xylanimonas. The sequence continues at coordinate 248 of JAITCS010000171.1, read as the reverse complement.
GTGCGCTGGTATTACAGCGGTAAAGAGCGGATCGCCAATGTGTGTCGGTCCCATGTGAATATCACTAATTGCTGTCGCGTTTGGGCACCAGATGGCGGTGGTAGGGTCGTAGCCTTTTTTGATCAGGGCGGGTAGATCGAATTGTAGTAGTAAGTCTCCTGCGGCCACTGTTTCGCCGTCTTTTACCTCGCGCGAGAAGAAATTAGCAAGTTCATATGTGGTCAAGCCAATATGAATCAGTAATTCCA
>JAITCS010000132.1 GCA_031282935.1 Cellulomonadaceae bacterium | reverse complement strand
GATTTGGGGCTGAACCCAACTACCGTGGCTGAACTGCGCGGCGGCGATGCGCAAGCCAACGCCGATGTTGCCATGTCGCTGTTGGACGGCAGCGAGCAGGGGCCTATTCGGGAAACCGTGCTGTTGAACGCCGCCGCTGCGCTGGTGGCCGATGGCACCCTGCCTGGCACCTCTCCCGCTGACGGGAACCTAGTGAACCGGCTACGCGCTGGTTACGAACTCGCTGCTGCTTCGATTGACGAGGGCAAGGCGCTTGACGCTTTACGCCGCTGGCAAACCGCCAGTGTCACAGATTAACGGTGGTTGAGCCCCGTCGAAACCACCACCACCACATTACCCAGAGATTTACTCAGAAACTAGGGTGACAATCGCGGTGCCGCGCTGGCAGTAAAGCCCAAAAGCTCCAGGGAGCGCAACCGAATCATCGTAATTGCGGGAGCACACCCAGCCTTCTTCGGCCCAGAACAGCCCGCTGCCGAGTTCCTCGGAGGCTCCGGGGGTGAGCACTGCACGAGTGTAGGCGGTGCTCATGGCGAGTGCGGCTTCGCAATCTGCAACCCCTGATAAAGCGGTAACGGTGAAGCCGTTGGTGACCCCGCAGACTCCGGTTATCGCATCGGGTTCGATAAGGCCAGTTTCGGCGACCGCCAAGCCAGCGGGTTCCGCCTCAGCAGCGGGCGGATCCGCCAAAGAAATCACTGCAAAAGTGCCGCCAGCGACAAAGAGCACAGCCACGCCAACTGCTATCGAAAACCGTGTCGCTCTCATAGCAGAATTATGCGCTTAGTGAACTGGTTTTTCGGTGAGGCGGCGCATTTCGATTAAGAAGTGTCGCAACTCAGTGGCGCAGTTTGCACATGATTTGGTGCGACCTGGCATTATAGGCTTGTGGGATATGCAGGCGCGCCGTCAATTCAGGAGGTAGTTGCTGCGCTGCCACTCGGGTATGTCTGGGAGTTGGCCGCGATCTCCATTGCGGGGCTGGCTGGCGGCATTGCCGGAATTCGCAAAGGTTTTGACCTGTTCGGGGTGCTGGTTTTGGCTTGGACCACCTCGCTGTTTGGCGGGGTTTTGCGCGATGTGATGATCGGGGCGCTGCCTCCGGTAGGTATCGCGAATTGGCGGTTCTTTGTTTCTGCGATTAGTGGCGGTCTTGCTTCTTATTTCTTAGTGACCTTTGTGAAAAAGATAAACAAGGCGATTATTGTGCTGGACGCTTTCGCGTTAGGGCTGTTTGTGTGGGTGGGTACGCTAAAGGGTTTGGAATATGGGATGGGGCTTCTGGCCTCGGCTGTGGTGGGCGTGCTGACTGGGGTTGGCGGCGGTTTGGTTCGGGATTTGTTGACCAACCGAGTGCCGCTAGTATTATCTGATAGGCAATACTACGCAATTCCGGCCTGTTGTGGCGCTGGCGCTTTTGTGGGTCTATTCGCGATTGGGCAGTTGAATATCTTTACGTCAATAATTGTTATGATGGGAATTGTGGCGTTCCGGTTAGTCGCGCTGAAACTGAAATGGCATGTGCCAACGCCTCAGCATTGGGAACCCCACCGCCCGCACAAGTAGCAATCGGCCCGCACAAGTAACACCCGGCCCGCACAACTAACACCGTGCCCAACCGGGGTTTCGACAGGCTCAACCGCCGCCGGATGCGAGCAGCACCCTGCCCACACGCGCAGCACTCTGCCCGTTACCGAAATACCCAAGCCAAAGCTGTTCCGGCCGAGCATCACTCTAGGCCGAGGGCGAAAGCCTGGTCGAGGTCGTTATTGGAATAAGTGCGGAACGCGATCATGGTGGTGGTGCGCGCCACCCCGGGAACTTTCGAGATGCCGTCAGCGATCACGTCGGCCAACTGCTCATGGCTGCGAACCCGCACGATAGCCACCAAATCAACGTCGCCCGCCACGGAGTAACACTCTGTGACGCCGGGCAGGTTAGCGACCTGAGTTGCCACCTCGGGAATGAGGCCGGGGTCGGTGTCAATAAGCACGATCGAAGTCAGCACGCCCTCAGCATAGCCGACTTGACGACATTTGGAACCTCCTTTTCGTTTGGAACCGCATTGTTGTTGTTCATAATTGGCGCCAATAGTGGCACCCGCGCCTCGCTCACTTCAACAAGAGCGTGATGAACCGCATCGGAAACTTCCGCTAAACTCAGATAGGGGATCGCTGACCGAACCGGCAACGCCCAAGGGGTCTCGGCGAACACTAGCCGAACACCAGGAGAATCGAGCCAGTTCAGGATCAAGTGCGCTTCCTCGGGCAAAGCGGCTGGCATTGGGGGAGTGCTTGGAGCGACAAACTCCGCTGTGGCGCGAAGCGCCGCTATTGTGCCTTTCAAATCATCATGGGGGCCACACCAGGCGGAACCGGCAAGCCGCCCGTACTTTATTACCGCCAATTCCCAACCGTCCGGGGCAATAGGATTGGCCGCTGGGGCGCAATAGCCGCCCGCCACCCGGCTGCTGCGGCCCTCGGAACCCCGTCCGGTAGAAGCCCCTGGGGAGCTGGACTTGGTAACTGGCCGAGCCGCCACCAATTCGGGGCAGGCGGCGAGTGGATATAGTTTTTGCGCCTTTGCGGCCCCAGTCAAAAACGCCTTTAACTGCACCGTTTCACAAGCCGCCTCTTCAAACCTGGCCTTGGCGGCCAATTCCGCCACGCGAGCCGAAACCGCCTGCACTACCACACTAGGATCCCCGGCGAGGGCCGAGAGCGCGGCCTCCACCACCGATTTATACTCGGTATCAACCTCAGCCACAGCCAGACAAGGGGCGCTGCACTTGCCAAGCCCTGCCAGGACGCAAGGCGAGCCGGTGTCCTTGGGGTGAAGCGCCAACTTCTTGGTGCATTGCCGAAGTGGAATCGCCTGCTGTAGCGCTGCCATTGCTTCTCGGGCGGCGTTCTGGGAAGGGTACGGCCCGATGTGCGGTGCGCTGGAGTCAGTCACCTGCCGAACCATCGTGAGCCGAGGGTAAGGCTCGTCAGTGAGGCGCACCCAGGTAGATTTGTCGGGGTGTTTGGAGCGCCGGTTATATCTTGGATTTTTTGCCGCGATGATCCGCAATTCTCGCACTGCCGCCTCCAAGCCGGTGGCGCATACAATGGGAACCACCCGTTCTGCGATCTGAACCATTTCGGTGATCTGCTTGCGCTTTTCGGCTGCCGTGAAATAACTGCGCACGCGTTTGCGCAGGTTGATGGAGGTGCCCACGTATAACACTTCATCGTTTGGCCCCAGGAACTGATAAACGCCGGGGGCCTCCGGCAGATTATCGGCCAATTTGGCTTTGCGCCTGATGGCGGTGGGCACGGGGTCGCAAGCAG
>JAITCS010000040.1 GCA_031282935.1 Cellulomonadaceae bacterium | reverse complement strand
ACCCACGGCAGAAGGCATCCGGCCAAGCAGGGTGGAAACCTCGGAACCGGCCTGGGTGAACCGGAAGATGTTATCGATGAACAAGAGCACGTCCTGGCCCTCAACGTCGCGGAAATACTCCGCCATCGTCAAAGCGGTCAGCGCCACGCGCAAACGGGTGCCCGGCGGCTCGTCCATCTGGCCGAACACCAGCGCCGTCTTGTCGAAAACCCCGGCCTCCTCCATCTCGTTGATCAGGTCGTTGCCCTCACGAGTACGCTCCCCCACCCCAGCGAATACGGAAACGCCGCCGTGATCCTGGGCCACGCGCTGAATCATCTCTTGGATGAGCACGGTTTTGCCCACGCCCGCGCCCCCAAACAACCCGATTTTCCCGCCCTTGACGTAAGGGGTGAGCAAGTCAATGACCTTAATGCCGGTGACGAACATTTCCGTTTTTGATTCCAGATCCTTGAAAGGCGGCGGCTGGCGATGAATAGGCCATTCTTTGGCGTCGCCAAGTTCTTCGCCGGGTTTAAGGTTTAGGCAATTACCGGCCACATCAAAAACGTGGCCTTTAGTAATGTCACCCACGGGCACCATAATGGGGCCGCCCGTATCAGTAACTAAACTGCCGCGCACCAAACCGTCAGTGGGCTTCATGGCGATACAGCGCACCACGCCATTGCCGATGTGCTGCTCCACCTCAAGCAGCAAATCGAATTCGCCCTCGCCCTCACTCAGGCCCGCCAAATCAATCGGCACCGTCAACGCGTTGTAGATGTCGGGGATCCGATCCTCGGGGAACTCGACGTCCACCACCGGGCCGATAATCCGAACAATCCGGCCCTGACCGGCCTCGTGCGGCGGCTTGCCGTCGTCGGGCTCGTATTTGTAGGCATCCGCTGGGGCGTGATAACCCCGGCGCTCATTTGCGATCTGTTCCTGGGCGAGATCAGGGTCGGCGTCTTTATCGAGGTTATTAGTGCCGAAATCGGTGACATCATTTTGCGTTAGCGAGCCGGTATCGTCAGCCACCACTGACTCAAACATCGGGGTATCTGGCGGGGTGACAATAGCAATTTCCTCGACGAATTCATTCTCATTCATTCTAATCCCCTTTGCGCCCTAAGAACCCAACGCGTCTGCGCCAGAAACAATTTCGGTCAATTCTTGCGTAATATCATTTTGCCGTGCCGCGTTGGCATAGCGAGAATACTTGATGATCATTTGGTGGGCGTTGTCAACGGCCGCGTGCATAGCCCGTTGCCGTGAAGCAACCTCAGAAGCGGCCGCCTCCAACATGAAAGACCTGACCCGCGCTGCCACATAACGCGGCAATAACGCGTCGAGCACTAAACCCTCGTAAGGCTCGAAATCGTATAACGGGTATTCGCGGCGTTGTTCTTTAGTGGCTGGCTCCCCGGACTCTGTCACCTCAGTGTTAACAATTTCCAAGGGCAAAATGCGCACCACCCGAGGTTCTTGGGCCACCAAAGAAATGAACTTTGTGTACACCACATAAACCTCACCGACGCCACCACGCTCAGTGGATAAAAGAAAAGCGTCAAGTAAAGTGTTGGCCACCTCGGTGCAAACGTCAAGGGTGGGGTGGTCGGAGCCATAGACCCATTCGTGCGCCAATTCCTGATTTCGGTATTTGAAATACCCCACCGCGCGCCGCCCGGCCACGTAAAGGTCAATAATCTTTTCCGGATCCTCTTCTTTTAGGGTGGCCAGCAAGCTCTCGGCACGCCGAATTATCGCCCCCACATAAGAGCCAGCCATGCCGCGATCCGAGCCCAGCACCAGCACGGCCGCGCGGTGGTTGTCCGGCTTGTGCCGGGTCATGGGGTGGTCAAGGTTATGGTCGTGGATGGCCACAGCGCTCACGGCCGCCGTAATAGCGTCAGCGTAAGGCTCGGCAGCGGCCTGCTGGGAGCGGGCACTACCAATGCGCGAGGAAGCGATCAACTCTTGTGCCCGAAAAACCTTCGTCAGCGCGCGGGTGGACCGAATCTTCGAGTTGTATATGCGCTGGAGCCCGCCGGACATGACCTACAGCTCCGCGCCGAAGTTCTCGTTTTGCGCCGCCCGCAGATTCTTGCCCAAGACAATCTGCTCTTGCTCAATGCGCACCTGATCGTCCTCAGAAAGCCCACTCATCAGCGGCTGGCCGTCACTCTTAATGAATAGGTGCCTAAACTCGTTAGTGAGTTCATTGAGTTCGTCTTCTTGCGCGTCCGTCAAATCGCCGGTGGCTTGAATCTGCTGCATAATATCGGAACGTTGGGCCACAAAATCAAGCAATTCGTGCTCGAACCGGGAAACGTCATTCAAAGGCACATCGTCCATCTTGCCTTTAATGCCCGCCCATAAAGCGACCACCTGGGCCTCAACCGGATATGGCGTGTATTGCGGCTGCTTCAGCATTTCCATCAAAACCGCGCCCCGCGCTAACTGACCACGCGAAGCCGCGTCCAGATCCGAGGCGAACATGGCGAAAGCCTGCAAAGACTTGTACTGCGCCAAAGTTAACTTCAGCAAACCGGCGACTTTCTTCATCGCCTTAATTTGCGCCGCACCGCCCACGCGCGAAACCGAAATGCCGACGTCAACTGCCGGGCGTTGGCCCGCGTTAAACAAATCCGATTGCAAGAAGATCTGGCCGTCAGTAATTGAAATAACGTTAGTGGGAATAAAGGCCGAAACGTCGTTTGCTTTTGTTTCCACAATGGGCAAACCCGTCATGGAGCCGCCACCCAAATCAGTGCTGAGTTTCGCGCACCGCTCAAGCAGCCGAGAGTGCAGGTAGAAGATGTCACCAGGGTAGGCTTCACGCCCCGGTGGGCGGCGCAACAACAGCGAAATTGCGCGATACGCGTCGGCCTGCTTTGACAAATCATCGAAAACGATCAGCACCGATTTCCCGTGGTACATCCAGTGCTGCCCGATGGCGGAACCCGTGAAAGGCGCCAGGTATTTCAGGCCCGCCGGGTCAGAGGCCGGTGAGGCCACGATAGCGGTGTATTCCAGCGCGCCTGCGTCTTCTAGCGCGCCGCGAACCGAGGCGATGGTGGTACCTTTTTGACCAATAGCCACGTAAATGCACCGAACTTGCTTTGCTGGGTCGCCGCTTTCCCAGTTCGCCTTTTGGTTAATGATGGTGTCAATGGCGATAGCGGTTTTGCCTGTTTGCCGGTCGCCGATGATCAACTGGCGCTGCCCGCGCCCAATCGGGATCATGGAGTCAATGGCCTTGATGCCCGTCTGCAACGGCTCGCACACGCTCATGCGGTGCATCACGTCAGGCGCCTGGGTTTCCAGGGCGCGCCGCCCCTCTATGCCCGTGATTTCGCCCATGCCGTCAATCGGGCGCCCTAGCGGGTCAACCACGCGGCCCAGATACCCCTCGCCCACTGTCACGGACAGCACCTCGCCGGTGCGCTGCACCGTTTCGCCCTCGTCAATCCCGTCGAACTCGCCGAGCACCACCACGCCGATTTCACGCTCGTCCAGGTTCAGCGCGAGCCCGGCCACGCCGTTTGCGAAGATCAGCAGCTCGTCGGCCATCGCGTTGGGCAGGCCCGACACATGGGCGATGCCGTCAGCCGCCGAGAGCACGGTGCCGACCTCGGAGTCCCGAACCTGCTCAGGCTGGTAAGAGTTGATTGCGGCATCCAGGGCAGCCCGAATTTCGTCGGGCCGAATCTCTAGTTGTGGCATTTTTGGCAACTCTCCTGCTTTTGGAACCTCAAGATTTACGCTAGCTTACGTTCGACATCCGCGAGGCGAGCGCGAATCGTGTCGTCTATAACATATGGGCCGATTTCGATTCGTAGCCCACCTATAATTG
>JAITCS010000007.1 GCA_031282935.1 Cellulomonadaceae bacterium | reverse complement strand
CCGCCAGCGCAAGCGCCAACTGCCAGAGCCGAAACGGCCGCCTGGGCGGCGCCACGGGGATAGGCTCGGTGGGCGTAGTCACAGTCCCAGCCTACGCCCTCGAGTAGCCTGGGCTGCTCAGGCGCACGGGATTCGCCCCCGGTTCAATCGCGTTTCAACCGCGTTTCAGTCCCGGCTCTTTCATGTTGGGCGCCGCCGAGCGCGTTCGGGGTGCTCGACCGTTGCTAACTGCTAATCACTCTTGAGATTCTTGAGCTTCCACTGCGCAGGCTTGAATTGCTGGGGTTGAATTCCACCAATCGGCATTGTTCCAGAACTCGTCGAGATTCCACAAGGTCACTTCATCGGCGTCCACAATTTCGCTTGCTTCAAGGCAGGCGATGAATTGCAGTTCGCGCGGATCCTCATAGTTGAAATGATGCATTACCGTATGCAGGTTCCAAAACAGTTGCGCGTTGTAGTGGCCGCAGGCTTCCCCGGCTGCTGCTAACGCCTGCCGGTGCGCATCAGTTTCAGGGAAATACATCCGCTGCCAACTCCACTCACCCTGAACAGGTATCGTTTTCCCCCAGAATACTGGATCCCCGCCGAGGCTGTAGCTCAGATCGTCTGGCAAGAATTGCGCAATACAGCTTTCCGAAGCATGTCTTATTTCTTCCAGCTCCGTATCCGTAACCCAATAATCCTCAAGTATCCCACGCTGCACCGAATTGTTTTCATTACCTAAAAGAACTCGCACGTCGCGGACCATTCGTTGCACGCGAACTGAAATTGCTGCTGGAGCGGCGTTTTCCTGGCCCAACTCAAGTGCGGCAGCTTGATTGCTACACCCGCCTGCAAGGGCAGCCATTGCGATTGCGGCTAAAGCGGCGCCAACTTTAGCGACTTTCTTGGTGCACATTTTGATGATCGATCTTTTCGCTTTTGAAAATTCTTGCTCGCAGGGTTACTGGTCATTGCTACGATGATACTTGTTCCGCTAATCGTTACGACATCATAACTCACTGACAGCGCAAGCCTAGTATCCGTAATAGAAATTGTACCGTTGCAAAAAGGCCAGAGTACACCCCTCCGTCGCGCAGCCCATCCTACGTCGGCGCCATATTGCTGTCTATCACACAAGGCGCGCGGGATTCGTGCTCGGTTGGACCGCTATCACTAACCTTTGAGGTTACACCGTATACCTGACAGCCAGGCCGTTTCAATCCAATTCACTATATTTTGCGATAATCCTGTTTCGCCATATAAAGCAAACAACTATGGTCGCAATCGCCCCAATAAAAGGCAGGTTCACTAGCGGTTCCGCGCCATATCTCCCGGCTCCATCCCAAATCGCAATTCCCGTAATCACACACGATGCTATTATTAGTGCCACACTTGCGTTTGCGTATTTCCGCAAAGTTCTATCATCTAGGTTCATCCACACTTTCGATATGTGCCATGATAGAAACATTCCGATCTGAAACAGAAACACGGCGGTAATTAGCGCAGTAAGGTACATATCGGTCGCAACGTATGGCAGTTCCTCGAAGTCACGGGATGAGAAATTGAGATACCACATTCCTGCAACAAGCGTAACGTAAGATGCCAATAATGCTATGTACCAGCCGATTTTACCGAAAATTGGTTTCATTAGTGAACGCGGTATTCTTCGGTGGGGCGGATGGGGGCCAGCACGCCGTTTGAGAGGGCGAAACAGCCGAGTACGCCGATATTGGCCAGTTTGGGAAACTCGGTGACCGCTTGGATTTGGGTGGCATACTGGAGCAAGGCGGCGATAACATTCCCTAGCACAGGTTCCACGGGAATTACAATATCCGGCGCGACACCTGGCGGCAATACCATTGGTGGCATTGCATCTGGGGTAATTTGAGTTAAGGGCGGCTGCAATTTTTGCTTTTTAGCTAATTTCCGTGCTTTCTTATAGGCGGCCAGAACCTCATTGGCAGCGACGAATTGCTGGTAAGGCACCACGCGCTCCCACACCAACATGCGAGATTCGTCGCCGCTAGGCGGTATGGAATTTGCCAGATTTTGCGCCAACTCGGCGGCTCGCACAGCCACTTGGTGCGCGCGCACGTGGTCGGGGTGCCCGTACCCTCCCCCGCTCTCATAGGTGACAATCACCATTTCCGAACCCGGACTATCGTCCCTAAGCTGGTAAAGCAACTTGGCAAGCCGACTCGCCGCCTCGTTTCGGGGGGTGTTTGCGAACCCGCGCGTTACCGAAGGGTCAGGCCCGGCAATTCCCGGCGCCACCCACACCATCCCCGAATCCTCGTACCTATCGAAATCCCCGCCGGGCAACTCGTCCAGAAAATGGTGCTCAATTCCAGGCCCCAGAGCGTCAAGCGCCTGCCGCAACTCCCCCGCCCGATAGGTCGCCAACGCCACCGGCTTGCCCTCGCGCCAACCCTCGTCGGCCGAAGCCGTGCCACGCAAAGCCAGCACCTCGCCGCGCTCACCCCGTGTGCAGGTCACCACGACCACCCGCGCCTCAGCAGCCGCCGCCGTCGCAATCAGGCCGCCCGTCCACAGGGTTTCATCGTCAGGGTGGGCGTGGACAAATACAAAGGTCTGCGACCCGCCGGTTGCCCCAAAATACTGCACCACTCACCACATAATACCCGGCTGAAGCTAATCAGGCCCGACTATCCGGCAACTAAAGAACCGCTGCGGCGCTGTACCCCAATAATAGAAATAACCGCTGCAATCGCAATCAACGCAACCGTAGTAACTATCGCAGTTCTTGTACCCGCAAAATCACCAACCAAACCGCCGACTATCGAGCCAATCGGAACGGGCAAGCCGTAAGTAAGCATGGAACTAATCGAAGTGACCCTGCCGAGCACTTTAGTCGGAATCCGACGCGCTTCCAGCGCGGCAAATTGGATATTCCCCACCGTCATAATGATCGCCCAGAAGAAAGAGGATGCGGCCAGAAATATGACGGCAATGTTGGGAGCGGATAGCGCGGCGAGCAGAGGAAGAAAAGCTACAAAAACCAGTAAAGAGGTAGTTATGGGAATAATTATTTCACTGGGATATTTTTTGCTTAAGCGGATAGAAACCCAGGTTCCTAATAGACCCCCCGCAGCGCCGAAAGCGGAGAAAACACCGAAAATGGAGATGTCAAGGTCAAGTTCTCGCAGCACCAAAATAGTATCATTGG
>JAITCS010000001.1 GCA_031282935.1 Cellulomonadaceae bacterium | reverse complement strand
TAAGCGCCTCGGTTCTGTCACCGATGGCCCGCTTTGGCACGTTCAGGATTCGCCTTAGGTTTATTTCATCGTCGGGATTCGCCAAAGCGCGCAAATATGCGATGGCGTCTTTAATTTCTTTGCGCTCATAAAATCGGGTGCCACCAATCACTTTATATGGCAACCCTACGCGGATCAAGATTTCTTCTATGGCGCGGGATTGGGCATTGGCTCGATAAAATATCGCCACATCGCCTTCCCGAACGCCCTCATTATCGCGCAGGCGATCTATTTCGCTGGCAATGTAGCGCGCTTCGCTGTATTCATCGTCAGCAACATAACCGGTCAATTTGGGGCCATCGCCACTGGCCGTCCAGAGTTTTTTGGGGCGGCGACCTTGATTTGCCGATATTACCGCATTGGCGGCGCGTAACACGTTCTGGGTGGAACGATAGTTCTGTTCCAACAACACCGTTTCAGCATTCGGGTAGTCTTTTTCAAATTCTTCGATATTCCGGATGGTGGCGCCCCGAAACGCGTAAATGGATTGGTCGGAATCGCCTACCACAGTCAAACCGCCGGGGGGCAGGTTTGCGGATTGTTGCTCATACCCTGATGAGCCTGGGCCGCCCACTAATTCCTTGATAAGCATGTATTGCGCATGATTGGTGTCCTGGTATTCATCCACCAAAATATGCCGAAAGCGCCGCCGGTAGTGTTCCGCCACGGCCGGGAACTGTTGCAATAACGTTACCGTGGACATGATGATATCGTCGAAATCGAGGGCATTGGCCTGTTTTAGCCTTTTTTGATATTCGGCGTACACCTCAGACAACACCCGATCTCGGCCCGGCGCAGCCTCATAGTTCGCTGGGGTTATCAGCTCATTTTTGAGGTCACTAATTTTATTCGCTAAACTGCGTGGCGGGAACTTTTTCGGGTCTAAATCTTGCGCCTTTGCGCAATTTGTAACCAGCCGCAAAGAATCGGCCGCGTCGTAAATAGAAAAACTGGATTTCAACCCCAAGTGGGAGTATTCTCTACGCAGAATCCGCACGCAAGCGGAGTGGAAAGTTGACACCCACATCTTTTCGCCCTCGCTGCCAATCAGCCGAATTACCCGCTCTCGCATTTCGGCTGCCGCTTTGTTGGTGAAGGTTATGGCTAGGATTTGCGACGGCCAGGCTTTTTTGGTGGCGATCAGGTAGGCAATGCGATGGGTGAGTACGCGGGTTTTGCCCGAACCTGCCCCGGCGATGATCAGCAGCGGGCCGCCCAGGTGTGTCACGGCTCTGGCCTGCTGTTCGTTCAGGCCATCCAGCAGGTGTATCGGGTCGGGTGCGGGCTGGTGGCTCGCGTAGCCCTCGGCGCCGTCATACCCGGTGTCATACTCGCTGTCGTGTCCGGTGTCATACGCTCCGTAATACGATTCGTCATACGTCGCGCCCGGATCGTCGTCGGAATCGTCGTCGGGATAAAAGCCGAGGCCAGACCCCAAATCGTCGCCAAAACCGGGCGCGAGTTTCGGCAACTGCGAGGGTGCGCCCGGCGCCACCGAACCGCCTGCGGTCACCGTGTGCAGCAGGCCGGGCAGATTGTCGAGGAGGGCGCGCATAAGCGCTCAGCCTACCGCACGCCGCCGGGCGAAAACCGGCGTCCGCGCCGCAAACGACGGCTGGTGTGGGTTTTTTAGAGCCAAAGCTATTCTAAGAAATTACCCGCAGCCCGGTTACAGCAGGTGACGGTTACAGCATGTGACGCGCGGCGGCCCAGGTTGTCAATTCGTGGCGGCTGGATAATTGCAGCTTGCGCAGCACGGCCGACACGTGAGTTTCCACGGTTTTTATCGAGATGAATAACTCGCTGGCGACCTCCCGATAACTGTACCCGCGCGCGATCAGGCGCATCACCTCTTGTTCCCGCTTGGACAGCCGATCCAGCTCGTCGTCGCGCACCGAAACGTCGCCCGCCGCAGCGCCAAAGGCGTCCAGCACGAATCCCGCTAGGCGCGGCGATATCACCGCGTCCCCGGCTGCCACCTGCACAATCGCGTCCGATAACTCGTTTGGGGAAATGTTTTTGGTGACGTACCCGCGCGCCCCCGCGCGCACCACGGCCACCACGTCGTCGGCCGCATCTGAAACCGACAATGCCAAAAACCGAGTCCCAGGCAAGTCCGCGCACCGCTTCACGATCTCCGCGCCGCCCCCGCCGAAACCGCCTGGCAAATGCACATCCAGCAGCACCACTGCAGGCTTTTGCTCGTGAATCACTGCGACGGCAGCATCTACCTCGGCGGCCTCCCCAATCACTTTAATTCGGGAAGTATCCAGGGAGGCTTTTACTCCAGCGCGAAACATCGCGTGATCCTCAACTAAAACCACGGGAACTTGCGCGGGAATCTGGTCAGTTGACATCAGTCCCTCACCACATTTTCTAGCACTTCACTGGTTAGAATGTTATTTATTTGACTTTCGACCAGAGTGGCGAAACGCGGATATCCAGCGTCAGTATTTCCGCCTTGATGCGGGGTGATAAGCACATTAGGGGCCGTCCATAACGGGTTATCGGCCGGTAAAGGTTCCGGGCTGGTCACGTCAAGCGCGGCCCGCAAACGACCCGCCACTAAGTGCTGCAATAGCGCCTGCTGGTCAATCACATCGCCGCGCGACACATTCACCACTAAAGCGTCATCGGGCAAAGCGGATAATATCTTATCGTCAATCAAATGATAGGTTTCCTCGTTCAACGGCACCGCGATAACCATAATCTCAGCGTCCAACGCCAAATTAGGTAACTGGGAAACCGGATGCACTATGGTGCCGTCTGGAAGCAAATCCTCGTTGCGACTCACTAAAGTAATAGTAACCTCAAACGGTTTCAGCCTGGAAACCACCGCAGTTCCAACCGAACCGGCCCCCACAACTAAAACTCGCCGATCCGCTAATGATTGGTAATGGGTGAAAACCCACTGCCCTAAATGCTGATTGTCGCGAGCTGCTGCAATCCCGCGTTGCATTGCCAGAATTAGGCCGACCGCCAATTCCGCTGTTTCCGCCGAATGTACTCCCCTGCCATTGCATAACACCACTCCTGGCGGCAAATGCGGTAAAGCGTGCTCATATCCCGCAGAGGGCAGTTGCACCATTTTCAGATTCGGCAAATCCTTTAGCAAACCCCAATCGAATTTACCGTTCCAATAGTGGCCAATCACCACCACGTCCACCTGGGCGGCAAGTTCACTTGGCAAGGGCGCTTGCATGTCCCACTGGATCAGCTCAACGTCCGACCCCCAGGTGCGCGCGGCGCCCTGCAGCCGCTCGAACAGATCGTCGTCTGGAATGGTCACAGTCAAAGCTTTCATCCCGGTTATCATACATTGCGCGCCTAATTTCGGCATCTAGCCATCTGTTTCGGCTTGGAGATGCGCAGACCCACGCCTATCTACTAGGGTGGAGCTATGGCGAAGAATCCCCGCGTGTTAGCAATCGTCCTCGCTGGTGGCGAGGGAAAACGTCTTATGCCTCTGACGGCGCACCGGGCGAAGCCCGCTGTGCCGTTCGGCGGGATTTACCGGTTAGTTGACTTCGCGCTCTCGAACGTCATCAACTCGGGTTACCTGCGCGTGATCGTGCTAACCCAGTACAAGTCCCACTCCCTTGACCGCCACGTTTCCAAGACTTGGCGCATGTCGCCGCTGCTCGGCAACTATGTGGCCTCCGTGCCGGCGCAGCAGCGCGTGGGCAAGCACTGGTATCTGGGCAGTGCGGACGCGATCTACCAGTCGGCGGATATCATTGAAGATGAGAAGCCGGACATTGTGGTGGTAGTTGGCGCCGACCACGTCTATCGCATGGACTTCTCCCAAATGGTTGACGCCCACATCGAATCTGGCGCCAAGGCAACGGTCGCGGCCATTCGGCAGCCGATCACGTTGGCCGACCAGTTTGGCGTGATTGACGTGGAGCCGTCAGACCCCACGCGGATTCGCGAGTTCTTAGAGAAGCCGACCAACCCAATCGGCCTGCCTGATTCCCCGAACGAGGTGCTGGCCTCGATGGGTAACTACGTTTTTGACGCCGACGCCCTGATGGAGGCGCTCAAGCGGGACGCTGACGCCTCCGAAACTGCGCACGACATGGGCGGCGACATCATTCCCGCTTTCGTGGCGCGCGGCGAGGCTGGCGTGTATGACTTCATCCGCAACGACGTGCCGGGCTCCACCGACCGCGACCGCAACTACTGGCGTGATGTTGGTACTCTCGATGCTTATTACGAGGCCAACAAGGATCTGATCGCCGTACAGCCCGTGTTCAATCTCTACAACAACGAGTGGCCTGTTTATACCGGCTACACGGGGTTGCCGCCCGCAAAGTTCGTCCACGCAGGCCCTGGGCGCATGGGCCACGCCGCCGATTCGATTGTTTCTCCGGGCGTACTGGTCAGTGGCGGCACCGTGGCGGGTTCCATTTTGTCGCCGGGCGTCACCTTGCACTCGTGGTCCACCGTGACCGATTCTGTGGTGATGGATGATGTGCATATTCATCGCCACGCCCAGGTACACCGCGCGGTTTTGGACAAGAACGTGCGGGTTGGCGAGCGGGCTCGAATTGGGGTTGACCACGATGAGGATCGTGCGCGCGGGTTCACTGTGACCGAGGGTGGCCTGACGGTGGTGCCGAAGGGTACTGTCGTTAACTAGCGCTGTTCTAGTACCCCGGTTCGCGCCAATGCCTGCCGTTGTGAAGCCCCACTTTTGTAGGGTGGGGCGGTGGCGATAACAAAACCGAGCGTGCTGATCCCTAATGTTGCGCAGCCTTCAAAGTGGGCGGTCATTGCCTGCGACCAATTCACTGGGCAGCCAGAGTATTGGGATGAGTTGACCGCTTTCGTCGGGGACGCCCCTTCGGCTTTGCGGTTCGTTTTGCCTGAGGTCTGGCTAGAGGAACGGTTAGCGGTCGCGCCTGCCGGGATTGCCAGCGCGATGACGGCGGCGGTGGTCGCTGGCCATTTTGACAGCCGCGACGGGTTTGTGCTGGTTGAGCGCACTTTGGCCTCTGGCGTGCGTCGGCTTGGTTTGATTGCCGCGATAGACTTGGCGGAATACGAGTTCACTGAGCAGAGTAATTCGCGGATTCGGGCGACGGAGAAAACGGTGGTGGAGCGGTTGCCTGCGCGGGTTAAAGTGCGCGAATCGGCACCGTTGGAAACCCCGCACGTTATCGTGTTTATAAATGACCCCGCTGCCGGGGTTATTGAACAGTTATATGCCAACCGTGAGAACTACCAATTACTTTACGATTTCTCGCTCAATATGGGGGGCGGGAAGCTGCGCGGCTGGTTAATTCCCGATGATGAAATCGCCGCCGATTTGTTGGCGTTGGAAAAAGATGGGCTGCTTGCGGTGGTGGGTGATGGGAATCATTCACTCGCTGCGGCTAAACTCACCGGGGACACCAAAACGATAGTCGAAATCGAAAACATTCACTCCGACGCGATCGACTTTGAGCCGATTCACCGCGTCATATACAACGCAGACGATGCCCTGATCTTTGCGCTAAAACACTTTTTGGACGCCGGTTCGGATACCGCTTTGCCCGCCAAAACTAAAGCGTATTACAACGGTAATACATTCGAGCTGCCCATTCCGGCCAACCCGGCTGACGCTATCGCGGATATTCAAGGTTTTTTGGACGATTACCAAGAATCCCACCCCGAAATCGAAATAGACTACATTCACGGCGATGGCCACCTCATCTCGGTGGCCAACCGAAACAATGGTGTGGCCATATTCCTGCCGCCCATCGCAAAAGCTGGCCTGTTTGAATATGTGGCTCGCCGGGGCGTACTCCCCCGCAAATCATTCTCGGTAGGCGAACCCCAAGACAAGCGCTACTACTACGAAGCCGCCGCCCGCCAATAATCATGCCCATATTGAAACCAAGGCGATATAATTGGAAAGATGTCGCGGGCATTTCAATCTCTGCTTCTCCTGCAATAGTTATAAGTCTTTTACTGCTGGCTGTGGTTGAGGCCTTAGTGCCAACCTTTGCTATTGCCCTGGCCACTTCGTGGTTTGTGGACACCGCCCTTAGCGTGTTCGCGCAACAGGTTGAAGTAGCCGCCGCCTACTTGCCGTTGGCAACACTAATCCTCGCCATTGGTTTGGCAAATACTATCAACAGTATCCCCGGTTTCTTGCAAGCACGGCTGCGTTATTTGCTTACCAGAAAACTTGAGCCGGAGCTGTTACAAGTGCGAGCCAATCTCGCGTATCAGCACATTGAGGATTCTGATTCTTGGGATTTGGTGGAACGGGTATCGGATGAATTAGTTGACAAAATACTAGGTGGCCTAAATGCGCTAATTATTCTGGTGCGCAATACTGCTGCGGTGGCTGCCATGTTCGCGCTACTGGTTGCGCAAGTGTGGTGGGCGGCCGTGGCGATTCTGGTGCTGTGTGTGCCGCTATTTTGGCTTGCGGTAAGGGCGGGCCGGGAGAATTACGCGGCTGAGGTGGAGGCGTTGAAATATGAACGGCGTTACAGTTACTATTCCGAAGAAGTGTTGACCACCCGTGATGGGGTTGAGGAACGGACACTATTTGGTTACGCCCCCGAAATTACTGGACGGTATTCGCAGGCTTTTGCTAAAGCCCATCAAGTGCAGTTACGGGCGGAACTCAAAACCACTATAACCCGCAAGGCCGCTGGGGCATTTTTGGCAATTATTGGGCTGCTTGCCATCCTGGCTCTGATAAACCCAGTGCTTTCCGGGCAGTTGAGCACTGGTATGTTTATGGGTATTGTGGCTGCGGTATTTGCGGTGGTTGAGATGGTGGGCGGAACGCTCCAAAGTGCAGTGGCTAAGTTATCTGAAGCCCAGTTTTTTTTGGGTGATTTGACTGAGTTTCTCGCTCTTGATAGCACTGCGGGTGCCACCGAAATGCCCGCCGCGCAACCGATTCCCCTTGAGCGGTTAACTTTTCGCAATGTTAGTTTCCAATATCCCATCGGGGAACACAACGTTCTTAACAACGTTACTTTTGATTTAGAGCCCGGGAAACATTATGCTTTTGTGGGCCCCAATGGCGCCGGGAAAACGACGATAGCCAAACTCCTAACTAGGTTATATGATGGTTACCAAGGGGAGATTCTGGTGAACGGCATTGAATTGCGAGATTACCCTGGGGCAACCGCCAAAGCGATGGTCTCCGTGGTACACCAGGATTTCGCTCGGTATCAGGTTTCCCTGGCCGATAACATTGCTTTGGGGAATGTCTCCAATCTTCTGTCACCTGAAAAACTTTTGCAGGTGGCTAATAAAGTTTCTCTTGGTGACGCCCTTGCACAATTACCGGCTGGGCTCGATACTCCGTTAGGGAAACTAAATGAAGAAGGCACTGATTTAGCGGGCGGTCAATGGCAGAAAGTGGCTATTGCCCGCTCATTTGTTAGCTCCGCGCCGGTGGTTATTCTGGATGAACCCACTGCGGCCCTTGATCCGATAGCCGAAAGTGAAGTCTATTTAGAGTTTGAGAACCTGATGCATGGCAAAACCACCATAATGATTAGCCATCGGTTAGGTTCCACTAAACTTGCGGATAAGATTTTTGTGATTGGCCAGGGCACCATTGTGGAGCAAGGGAGTCACGCAGAGTTAATGGCACAAAATGGGATTTATGCGCAGATGTTCGCCACCCAGAGCAAATGGTATAAATAATGAGCGTTACTGTTATCGGAGGCGAATCAACCCGCGCGCGGCAAGCAAAAGAACACAAATACGGTTTGACTCACCTAATACTGCGCGCCTGCCTGGATTATTTCAGGGCGGCGAAAGGTTGGGCTGCGGTGGAACAGGGCGTAGCGGTGCTGCAAGCGCTATCTTGGACAGCCGCAATCATCGCCACCCAGCGCCTTTTTGACACTATCACGATTGCTGCAAATCACGGCTTAGGTTTCCAGCGTGTCGTTGCGCCACTCGGGGTGCTCGCAGTAGTGGTGGTGCTACAGCAAATACTCAGCGGCGCCGAGAGTTATATCTTTACCTATAACTCATACGGCAACAGCGGGAAGTTTATGGCGGATTTCCAGCGCAAGCTCAACCGCGTTCCGGCAGCGCTTTATGAGGATGCTGAGTTTCTTGATGAGGTTGAGCAATCCCGCGAATGCCTCGAATATGAGAGCTTGGGGGTATTTACCGCCATCTGCCTTAATTTCCTGACCTCGTATGCGGTATTCTTTGCCGCCCTAGGAGTATTTCTGTTCCGGTTGTCACCACTGCTCCCCTTAGTGATTATCGCTGCCTTTATCCCGGCAGCTCTGTCACTGTTTGCAAAAGCCAGGGTTTTCGCTGAATTGGAGGAAGACAATGCCCCGTTGCGGCGCAGATACGAGTTCTACCAAGATGCCATAGCCAGTCGCGAGTTCTTTAAAGAGACGCGATTACTGGGCGGGTTCAACTACTTTTATCGGTTATTTATCCAGACCTTAGGGCTGATAACAGAGAACAGGTGGCAGGCGGAGCGCAAGACATTCTGGGTGCGCCTGGCCCTAAATGTGGTGTCCTTCTTGGGGTTGGGCGCGGCAACGCTACTCCTTTTCCAAGCTACCATGTCGGGTAGCATCAGCGTGGGGGCTTTCGTGGCGGTATTCGCGGGGTTAACCCAAATGTTCTCCCTGATGAGCGAGATAGTAACTGAACGCTTTAGTGAGGCAAGCGAATACGTTGGGCAGATTAAGCAATACTACCAACTTATGGATATGCCTGAAGTGGGCGGTCGCCACGGTAAGCCGGACTTCATTCACGGTATCCGGGCGCAAAACGTTAGTTTCACTTACCCAGGCGCTGAAACTCCCGCCGTAATAAACGCTACCCTAGAGATAGAGGACGGGGAAACGGTCGCTATTGTTGGCGAGAATGGAGCCGGGAAATCTACGTTAGTGCGGCTACTTTCCGGGCTTTATCAACCCGATAAAGGAAGTGTTATGATCGGTGGTTTGGATAGCGCGGACACCCATCCCGAAACGCTTTATCGGGAAACCTCGGGCGTATTCCAAAAGTATCAACGCTACAAAATGACCCTCGGTGAAAACGTGGCGATAAGCAACACCCTAAATCCGCCTGACGCACATGGCATAACCAAAGCATTAACTGATGCCCACTTCAATAAGGGCGGTACCCCGCTGGATACCATGTTATCCCCCGAATTTGGCGGTATTGACTTATCTGGCGGGCAGTGGCAACGGTTAGCTATTGCGCGGGGGCTTTATCGGGCAAATCAGTTCATCGTGCTTGATGAACCAACGGCTGCCATTGACCCCTTGGAAGAGGCGCACATTTACCAGCAGTTTGAGCAATTAGCCCAGGGTAAGTGTGCCATCATTGTCACTCACCGGTTGGGTTCCGTAAAACTGGCTGACCGCATTGTGGTAATGGATAGCGGCGAAATCAAAGATATCGGAACCCACGCTGAGCTGCTGTCCCGCCAAGGCAAATACGCGCAAATGTGGGCAGCGCAAGCAGCCTGGTACGAAAATCGGTGACCTATTGGTCCGTTTCGTTAGGTTTGGTTTTGGTTTTCGTGCTGTGACAACAAAGCCCTGCTCGCCCAAAAAGGCGCTGGAACCCTTTACTTGGTGAATCCCAATCCCTAGAGCTTGCGTAGCTTTCTGTCAACCGCTGGAAAAATGAGCAGAAGTAGCGCTAACGAAACGACGGTCAAGACTGAGCACGCAATCCACCACAGGTTTGGATTTCGTATTCCATAATGAAACATTATCCCGAAAGTGGCCAGCGCAAGTAGCAACGTGATTATCCCGACTCCCAAAAAGTGTAGCGCAGAAATACGTTGCGCATACGCCCAATGTTTCGGGCTCTTGAACGCTAACTCCGTTCGATACCCCACTATCGCATTTGGCTTCCTTGTTGCCATCATGCGCAGTACAACGGAACCCACGAACATGCCAATCGGGAACAAGATCGTAAAAATAAAGGCCATCCACAACTCGCCGTTAACATCGCGCACCAGTCTTCATCCTTCCAAATATAAGTTCACATAATTGTCCAATAGGAACTCGGATGGTGGAGCGCTAATCCCATGTGGCCGCTACGGGCGGCTTACTATGAGCAGTTGCGCGGTGCCTCGACCCCAATCCGCCCAGGGGTTGTCAGACTGCAAAAGCGACCACGCTGCGGTGGGAACGCCCACCCGCACCTGCGCCAAGGACATCTCATCGGAGCCGGGGCCGGCCAAAAAGGCGGCACAAGCGGACATG
>JAITCS010000219.1 GCA_031282935.1 Cellulomonadaceae bacterium | reverse complement strand
GGTGAGCATACCGCCCAACCAACGCTGATTCACGTAAGGCATACCAACACGATTTGCCTGCTCAGCCACTGGTTCTTGGGCTTGCTTCTTGGTGCCCACAAACAAAATGGTGCCACCGTGGGCTACCGTCTGCTTCACAAACTCATAAGCGCGATCAATGGCGGTGAGGGTTTGCTGCAAATCGACAATGTAAATGCCGTTGCGGTCAGTTAAAATGAACCGCTTCATTTTTGGGTTCCAGCGGCGGGTTTGGTGGCCAAAATGCACACCAGAATCCAGCAACTGGCGCATGGTCACGACGGCCATGTGCTTCCTTACTCTAGTTCTTTTCGGTTATTGATTACCTAAATTGGTAATCCCTAGTGGCATTAGGTTTTAGCGCTCAAATATTGTTGGTATCCGATACTGTTTGTATCCGATCCTCCATTATTCAAGACCTCGCCGAAACCTATTTGTCATTCAGCGGCTCGCCCTTTTGTGCCTGCGCAGGTTCGTTTCCGAACCCTTGCGGCAAGGCGGAAACCGATGAATCCATGCCACGCGAAGTCGCCTCGCCGAACCTGCCCGTTCTATTTACGCGCAGAAACACTCATCTCGCGCCAAACCAGAAAGCTCTAGAATTTGGCGCTAAATTGCGAAACGCTGTAACTGATTGTACCGTACCTTTTACGCAGGCGGGATTCGACCGCACTTTTCCACCGTTTCAGATGATGCATCTGGCGCCGCCGCCCGTTTTTGGGCAGGCTCGGCGCCATGAAAGCACGTTTTTTGTCTCGGATTTCACCTCATGTTTCGACTCAGGTTTCGACTCGGGTTTTGCCTCGTATTTTGCATCGGACGACGATTGCGGTTGCGCTGGTTGCTGCCCTCGTGGGCGTTCGGGTTGCCGCTTTTGCTGATCCGGTCAGCAAGGTCTATGACTTCACCACTACTAAGGGGTGGACATCGCCGGCGGGTTCGGTGGTGCGTTATTTCGACCCGCCGCCAAAGAATTGGCTCCCTGGGCATCGCGGGATCGATTTGGCAGTGGATGCTGACGGGTTGGTAGTGGCACCTTTTGGTGGGCAGATAGCGTTTGCTGGTTTGGTGTATGGCAAGCCTGTGATAACCATTAGCCATAGCGGGCCGTTTGGGGATTTGGTTTCCTCTTTTGAGCCGGTTACGAATGTTCGTTCTTTGGGCGAGGCGTCTGACCCGGCCATTTCGGGCCTCGCCGAAGCGGGGCTGCCCGGGTTAGCCCCGGTCGGATCGGGCATTTCCGGGTTGGTAATATCCGGGTCGGGTCTGGCCGAATCGGGCTTGTGGGTTTCCAAGGGCGATAATGTGGTGCAGGGTCAAGTTATCGGGGAACTCGCCGCCTGGCCCGCAGGCACTAATCCCCACTGCGATATCGCGTGCGTACACTGGGGTGTGCGCCGAGGCGAAGCCTACCTTGACCCCCTGACCTTCATCGGCGCTCCCCCAATCGTGCTGCTCCCCCTCAACGATTGACCCCGCCGGTTGACGCGCCGATTCCCGCGCGCCCGCCCATCCCGCCGGTTGACGCGCGGGTTCCCGCGCGCCCGCCCGTCGAAACCCCCGTGCGAAACCAGACGGTTGAGCCTGTCGAAACCAGACGGTTGAGCCTGTCGAAACCCCCCTCGCTCGCCCACCCCGCAGTTTGACCCGCCGATTCCCGCGCGCCCGCTCGTCGAAACCCCCGTGCGAAACCAAAACCACGCCCAGGCTATGAGGCCAATGCGGTGAACAGTTCGCGGTCTGACTCTTGTGCTAGGGCTTTCGCGCGCAGCAGATGATTAGCGATGGTCAAGATTCGGGCATTATCATCCGGGGGAATGTCAGCGCCAAGGTGTTCCCGCGCCCAAGCCGCCACCTGGGTCCAAGAATAGAGCGCCCAACCGTCACCAGATTGCACCACCGGGAAACCGCCCGGCCCGCGCTCGCCTTTAGTCAGGAGCCGCACATATTCCGCCGAAACACCTAGCCGCGTGGCAATAGTGGAGCGGCCCACTAAATCCTCATCCTCAACACCAGTAACCGTAAATCCAGCCTCATTAGCCTGCGATATCGCCGAATTCAGCGCGTCGCAAAGGCTTTCAGATTCCCTATCTACTTCGATAATCCCAATGCCATTACCAACAATAGGTGATGAATCAGAGAAACCCGCTTCGTAGAGGGTATCCAGGTCGTCATCGGTTGGCTGCCTGTCAAGATGAATCGTAAATTCGTAATGCCCCATCCTAATTCCTTAGTGTTGATGCTTATCTGAGAATCTTCTTATCCGTTTGGCCTCATTATCCGGCACTTGCGGCGTGGACCATATCGGTAAACCCAAATTGCAAGCCCGGCAGACCACCTTGCCCCAACGGTGGCCATTGTGCACTTCCATTACCTCGAACTTGGCAGGGTCGAGCACTGCAAGAGCCGCGTTAATCGCGTTCTTGGGATGCCGACCCTTGCTCACCACGGTCTTAGCATAGTTGGCAGTATGCAACACGGCAAGCTCGACATCCGACCTGAGCAGGGTCACACGTTACGCGCGCGGATGGGCTTGCAGATAACTCGCCTTGAGCCGCTCGGCTGTGACGTGGGTGTATCGCTGGGTGGTGTTGAGGCTCGCATGTCCTAGAATCTCTTGCACATTGCGCAAATCCGCCCCGCCCTCCAAAAGGTGCGTGGCCGCCGAGTGCCGCAACGCGTGGGGCGCCACCTCGGCCACCCCTGCGCCTATGCTTAAATCGTGAATCGCAGCCCGCACTCGACGCTGGTCCCAGCGCGCGCCCCGCTCCCCCAAAAAGAGGGCGTTTGCAGACAGCGGCCCCGCTAGCCCAGGCCGCCCCTGGGCGAGCCACTGCTGCAGCGCTTTGGCGGCGGGCACCCCGAACGGCACCACGCGCTCTTTGTCGCCTTTACCGGTGACCCGAACCAGCCGAGAATCTAGGTCAACGTCCGCAATGTCAAGACCGCAAAGCTCGGCCACCCGGATCCCGGCGCCGTACAGCAACTCGGCAGCAGCCCAGTTCCGAAGGGCCACTGCGCGCCCAACCGAATCCTTATCGGAATCAACCCCGACCAATCCCCCCGCGTGGGAAAGCATCCGCTCCGCAGCGCTGGCTGAGAGCACCACCGGCAGGCGATTGGAGAGTTTTGGGGTGAGCAACCGCCGGGTAGGGTTGCCGCTAACGAGGCCGGATTCATCGGCCCATTGGAAGAGGCTGCGCGCTGCGGCCGAACGCCGGGCGAGTGTCGCTTTTGCTAACCCCGCCTCTGCTTGGTCAGCGAGCCAGGCCCGCAACAGCGGGAGCGTTATGTCAGCCAAATTGAGCACACCGTTGTCCTCGGCGAAAGCGGCCAGGTCTTGCAGATCACTAAGGTATGCGCGCTGGGTGTGCGCCGAAAGCCCGCGCGTGTTCTCAAGTTGCTTCCCGAACGCCGAAATTGCGCCCAAGATGTCACCCACGACAGGTTGCGCTTCCATCACGCATCACAGTTCAGGTTTTATCGCGCAAAGCGGCTCAGGACTCGCCGACCGCAGGCTCAACATTGGCGGTATTGGTGAGTCCATGTACGGTCTTTTCCCAATAATGCGGTTTGAACAGCAACTGCCAGAGCGCTTTATATGAGGCAATGGAATGGAGAATCCAGTAGAACGGGTTGAGCAAAGCCCAGGCAGTTAGCCCAAAGTTGGCCCGCTTATATGGCGCCATTAGGCACAAATACACCACTAATTGGCTACCGATAACAAAGTTGATTATGCTCAACCACAATATCGCCGGGTTGAACAGGTGACTCGTCAGCGCCGGGCCAGCGATGAAGGTAATCAAAGTCAGCAGCATAAATGGTATTACGGCCAAGAAAGTTATGGGCGTTCCCCCAATTAAGGCCGCGAAACCAGCGAATTTCTTCAACCCCACAGTTTTGATCAACTGTCCAGGTTCGCGCGCGTGTACCAAAGTGGTTTGCATGTAGCCTTTGATCCACCGCGAGCGTTGCCGAATAAAGTTGGGGATTTGGTTGTTGGCCTCTTCCCAGGTGGTCGAGTTAATTACGGTTACTTCGTAGCCCAAGGCGCTAGCGCGGATACCCAAATCGGCGTCTTCGGTAACGTTGAACGGATCCCAACCGCCTAATTGCTTCAAGATGTCGGTTCGGAAGTGGTTCGAGGTGCCCCCAAGCGGAATCGGTAACTTGGCATGATCCAGGCCGGGCAGCATGTAATCAAACCAATAGCTGTATTCCAGGGCGAACATTCTGGTCAAGAAGTTTTCGTTGTAATTGTAGTAGTTCAAAGCGGCCTGAACTACGGCGGTCTGCGGGCCACCATCCCTGAAAGCTATCAGCGCTTTCTTGAGCTGGTCGGGGTCGGGCCGATCCTCAGCGTCGAAAATGACAAGGTATTCGCCGGTAGCTATTTGCAACCCGACATTGCAGGCCCGAGGTTTAGTTTGCGGCTCCCCCTTGGGCACAATGATCACCCTAAAGTTATCGGGCGGGTCAGATTTGGCTATCGCGTCACGAGTTTCTTGATCCACTTCTTCAGTTAAGATCAGAACTTCGAGTTTATCTTTCGGATAATCAATACTTCCCAGGTTAGCGACTAACTGATTTACAATGTTCGCTTCTTTAAACACCGGCACTAAAACCGTATAGACAGGTAGCGTTTCATCATCCAGGGCGGCTATCTCGTCGGCAGTAATTTGCTCGGCTACCTCGTAGCGGGCGCCCTTTACGGAAACGAAATACTTGAAAGCGGTACTAATCAAAAACGCAATAGAGAACGCAAGGAGCACCAGATTTAGCACTAATATCGGACGCCAAACGGTGAACCCGACCAGCAGTACTAGTAGCGCTACAATCACGCGCAGGTGCGTTTTGGTGAACACCACCTTTGCGCTACGTTTCGGGTCGGCCTCGTATAGCCCGTTCGTGGCGAAATCGGCGATGTCTTGCGAAACCCGCTCCCCAACCTGCCCAGGCACGCTGCCCTGATACTCCGAAACCATGAAGCCGGCGCTGGAACCGATCTGGGTCGGCTTTTGCGTCATGGGTTACCGTGTCCCCGCTAGAAGTGAACCGAGTACGCTGGTGCCGGGGGCCGCTATTATGATGGAACCCCAGAATATGGCAGCAGTAAGCGCGGCAAAGATGAATATTGCGCGCGGCAAGTCCTTTTGCGAGGGCAGCCGATACCACAGCGCCACGATCACCATGATCAGCGCGAGCATGGAGTAGCCGACATCGTTCTGTGGCACAATTCCGAACACCTTGCCGTACATGATCACGATCACCACCAGCAGTGGCAACAACGCGGTACGGCGCCGCCCAATGGCGAAGCACGCCAGGATTCCAGCTATCGTAATAAGGATCATCGCCCAGCCGTTTGGCGCCACAAACATGTCACGTAGCACGCGCCAGCGGGCTTCGTCGTATTGGAAAGCCGGGGCGAACAGTGCGAACGGGTCGCGGAAAAACACGCCTTGCAGCAGCGAAACGGCAGCGAACACCGAGATGACCGGGAAAAACAGCACTGCCAAGTTGGTCAGCCGAGCGCCGTAATCCCGCCACCGGGCCACCCCTAAGAATGGCGCTGTGATGAACGCTAGGCCCACCAGCAGCAGGCCGGAGGTCGAAACAAGAGAGCAGAGCAGGAACCAGACCCC
>JAITCS010000213.1 GCA_031282935.1 Cellulomonadaceae bacterium | reverse complement strand
GGGGTCTGGTTTGAGTGAGGCCGATGGCGATTTGGTTGTCGTGACCGAGGTGGAAGAAGCGCCTGAGGTTCAAGAAGCACCTGTGGCCACCGAAGGGGCCGAAGGGGCGCCCGCAGCGCCAGCGGTGAAAGTAAAGGGTCTCGGGGAGCGCCCCAAGCAGGTGCCGCTCACCTATTCCGGCCCAGGGGAGTCCGGCTCGTCCGGTGCCCGTCGTTCGCTGCATGGCGAAGCGCAAGCGGCGCACAAGAGCGGCGAGTCCTATCCTGGCACGCCAAAGAACGCCCCGTGCCCGTGCGGGTCGGGCAAGAAGTACAAACTCTGCCACGGTCAAAACGAGTAAGGATCAAAAATGTCAACGAAACCGCGTATTTACAGTTCAGTACCGTACCTCACTCCGGAGGCGAGTGCGGAGATCGTTTCGGCGTTGCAGCAAAGCCTGTACGCGCTGAATGACCTGCACTTGACGCTAAAGCACATCCACTGGAACGTGGAGGGCCCCAACTTCATTTCGGTGCATGAAATGATTGACCCGCAGGTGGATGATGTGCGCTTGATGGCTGACGCCATTGCTGAGCGCATCGCTATGTTGGGCGGCGTTCCTGATGGGCGTTCTGGCTCGTTGGTGAAGGGGCGCAGTTGGCCGGAATACACGGTTGGGCGCGGTAGTGCAGATGAGCACCTCAAAGCTTTGGCGGAGTACTTCAACTCGATCATTGAGGTGGAGCACCACGCTGCCCAAGTGGCCGGCGACAACGATGACCTTGTGACTGAGGGGATTCTCACCGCGCAGCTTGAGGAACTCGAGAAGTACAACTGGTTCGCCCGCGCCCACCTCGGTAGTTGATAATTTTCCTCGATTGCAGGTAGGGTGGGAGCGTGAGCGATATGCGAAGCGAAGAGTACATTGACGCCCCGGTTGCGGTGCCCCCGCCCGTGCCAACCTGGAATATCGCGAACATAATCACCTTATTCCGGATCATTTTGGTGCCAGTGTTCGTTTGGGCATTGCTCGCGGCGGGCTGGAACCCGATTCAGTCGCTGACTTTACGCTGGGTCGCTTTCGGGATCTTCTTGCTCGCAGCCCTGAGTGACAAACTAGACGGCCATTTGGCGCGCAGCCGGGGCTTGATTACCGATTTAGGCAAACTACTCGACCCCATTGCGGATAAAGCTCTCATGGGCGCGGCCTTTATCTTCTTGGCTTTCCCACTGCTGGAAATCCCGTGGTGGGTTCCCGTGGTAATTCTGATCAGGGAGCTGGGCATTACCCTAATGCGCATGAGATTGCGCCGGTATTCCGTACTACCAGCCGGGCGCGGCGGCAAAGCGAAAACTTTTATCCAATCAATCGCAATCGCTTTACTGTTATTGCCGTTAGCGCGTTTGCCGCATTGGGTAATGATTGTCGCCTGGGTATTCTTAGCGGCCGCGATTATCTTGACAGTGCTTTCCGGCATAGATTACGCGCTTAACGGTTGGGATTTACGCAAACGCGCTCTGGCCGAAAACGTGCGCCTCTGAGGCGCTAAAAGGCGTCGTCGGGAACAATCCAGCCCGGCTTATCGTTGCAAGCATGTGATGATGGTCGCAAATGCTACAAAATTCTCCTTTTTCTTTAAATCTTTGAGTGCCCAGAGCTATGATAGCCGGCAGGGGGTGGAGTAAATGGTTACACTACGAAACGAATTCGGCGGCGTGCTGCGCGATTTGCGTCTGCAGCAGGGTCGCACACTGCGTGAGGTTTCCAAGGATGCCAAGGTTTCGCTCGGTTATCTGAGCGAGGTAGAGCGCGGGCAAAAAGAAGCTTCTTCGGAGCTTTTGTCTGCGATCTGTGAGGCGTTGCAAAAGCCGCTCTCCGAGGTGCTGCGCGAGGTCACTAATCGCGTCAGCCTGGCCGAAAACATGACTATCCCCGACACGATTCCCGCCGACTTCTATCAAGGTCTGCTCTCTCGCAGCCCCGCTTTGCGCACCAGCGGTCGGTTGAACATCGGTCAAGTTACCAAACGGGAACTAGCGAAGGTCGGCTAATTCCCGCTCGGCTAGTAACCGCCTTGGCACACCGGGCACCAGAAAACCACCCGATCAAAGGCGCCCTGGTCGGGGGAGTTTTTCGGCCCGGACAACGCGGAAACGGCAATCTGACTCACCCCGCAGCGGACGCAAAAGCGCTTGTGCTGCCCGTGTACCTTGCGAGTAACACGGCCGAGCCCGTGCAGCCCAGCAATTTCCACGCACCGCACCAGCAGTTTGTGTGCCGTCTGCAACAGTTCCAGGCGCTGTGCAGCCGGGATATCGCCAACTTTAGCCCAAGGATGAATCTTTAGCGCCCACAAGGATTCAGCCATCCAAATAGTGCCAATCCCCGCCACTATTTGTTGCTCAAGTAAAGCGGCGCAAATAGGCCAATCTTTGTAACCGTCTAGTTTCGCAGCGGCCACTAAGGCCCCATTAGTTATAAAGTCTGGGGCCAGAATCTCCGGGCCGAGCTTTTGCAGTATCCGCTTTTCATCTTGGGTGTCCAACAAATCCAACATGCCAAGTTCGCTGCCGATTGCTGTCCATTTTGCAGTGCCCAAAACCGCCCTTACGTTATGCCCCGCACCTCGAGCTTGCGGCGTTCCAGTGCGCGCAATCCGAAACAACCCCTCCATTCGTAAATGCACATGCAGGCTTCGGGAATCATCGAACTGTAAAAATAGGTGCTTGCCGTAAGAATAAGTGTTTATCAGGCTGCGCCCCAGTAAATTGTGGCCTGCGATATTGGGCCAGCGTAAATCGGCTCTTTGCAAAGGCGCACCCCCGATGGCGGCCTGTAACCGTTGCGCGGTGAGCCGTAAATAGTCAGCTTCGGGCATTAGTCATTCAGTTCACGCGGCAAGCCTGGCCAAGGTACATGCCTAAACTAATAGCTCGTTCTGGCGTTTTCCGTGGGTTTTTCTCCGAGCGGGGCCTGCCTGTGGCCAGAAATTGACCTTATTTGGGGTACAGATTTGGTGTGGGTGATGATTTCGAGTAGGATGGACGTGACCTGGCGAGGGCCAATCTAATGGTTGGCCGTGATCGACAGCGGCAGTAACGCCTTTCAGGTCTGGTTTGGATTTGAGTGACAAATCTGGAACAGAACTTGTGTTAGGGTAACGAGCCTCTCGCCCGGACACAACCAGAAAGGTAGAAATAATGGCTGAAGTGAAATTAGTTGGCACCCCGCGTACCGAATTTGGTAAAGGTGCTGCTCGTCGTTTGCGCCGCGACAACTTCGTGCCCGTAGTAATGTACGAATTGGGGGAAGAACCCACCCATGTGGCATTGCCTGCGCACGAGATGATGTTGGCTTTGCGCCAAGCGAACGTGCTATTCAATATTGCGGTTGATGGCAAGAATCAGTTGGCTGTTACTAAAGCGGTGCAGCGCGATGCAGTGCGACAAATCATTGAGCATGTGGACATGCTGAAAGTGCGCGCGGGCGAGAAGATTACTGTTGATGTTCCAATTGTGATTATTGGCGAATTGCCTGAGGGCGTTATTCACCTGCTCGAAATGCAGCAGATTTCCTTGCGTGCTGAAGCCACCCATTTGCCGCAATCCCTTGAGGTTGATATCACCGACCTGGAAGAAGGCCATGTGATTCACGCTGGTGACCTAGTGCTGCCAGTTGGTTCCGTGCTGGAATCTGACCCCGAACTAGCCGTGGTACACATCACTGTACCTAAGGAAGAGGTTGAGGAAGAGCCTGAGACCACCGAGGCTGAAGAGGGCGAAGAGTCCGAAGCTGCCGAGGGCGAGGAAGGCGAGTCTGCTGAAGCTGAGGCTGAGGCTGCCGAGTAGTCCATTAACATCACCAACCGTCATTCTGCGCAGGATTAGCTTTTCGAGATTCTGC
>JAITCS010000189.1 GCA_031282935.1 Cellulomonadaceae bacterium | reverse complement strand
AATCGAGAACGCAATTCCACTTTCAGCTGGAAATTACAATCGCACAGTTAGCGATAACGCCTCCCGGCTAATAGCTGAACTTGAAGAAAAGGCCAATGAGTCAAAAATAGACCCCGGTCAATTCTCGGAAAACTGGCGTCTGCAACTCGGTTCCCTTGGGTCAGGGAACCATTTCATTGAGATTAGCAAAGATGAGTCTAGTCAAGTTTGGTTATTTCTTCATTCTGGTTCCCGTGGCATCGGCAACAAAATAGCGCAACATCATATTCAGATAGCCAACAGCCTAATGAAAAAATGGTGGATTCCGTTGCCGCATGATTCCCTGGCCTACTTGGTTGAGGGCACCGATGAATTCGACGAATACTTGCGTGGCTTGCTTTGGGCTCAAGAGTTCGCCCGGCTGAACCGTGAGGAAATGATGCACCGCGTAAAGACAGCGGTGTCAGAATTCATGAATGACGATGTCCGCCCGGTTGAATTAATAAATTGTCATCATAATTTCACCCAGAAAGAACACCATTATCGCAAAGATGTTTGGGTTTCAAGGAAAGGAGCCATCTCCGCCCAAAAAGGCGAAATGGGGCTGATACCCGGCTCCATGGGAACCCCTTCTTATATTGTATCCGGTAAAGGCAATCCGCTTTCGCTATGTTCTTCACCGCACGGTGCGGGGCGCAACTACTCGCGCACGCAGGCACGGAAAATGTTCACTATTGAGGATTTAGCGCAGGCGATGGGAAATATCGAATACCGGCACAGCGCAGCTTTCATTGATGAGATTCCTGCGGCGTACAAACCTATTGAACAAGTTATGGCTGATAGCGAAGATTTGGTAGAGGTTGTTCACGAATTGCGTCAGCTTATGAATGTTAAGGGAAACTGATGGCCGAACGCTGGGGAAATACCTCTCGGTTATGGGTTGTCGGCGGGAAATCTTTGGCGCGTGGCCGTGGTTCGTGCGCCAAATACCGCAAAACCTGCAAGGATAGGGTGAGCATGGGTGTAACGGAGAATAAGGCGGTGCTATGAGTGACCAGGCAGGCGGGCGTGGCGCGGGCGGTCAACGCAACAGCGGAGAGTCCACCGAGGGGGTTCGGCTCCAGAAAGTGTTGGCGCAGGCCGGTTTCGGGTCGCGGCGCAAGTGCGAGGAACTGATCGCGTACGGGCACGTTGAGGTGGACGGGCGCCTGGTGACAGAGTTGGGCTCGCGGGTTGACCCGACCAAAGCGCAGATCACGGTGGATGGCATGAGGGTTTCGCTGGATGATTCCCAGGTTGTCGTGGCGTTGAATAAACCGTTGGGTGTCGTTTCGGCAATGTCAGATCCGCAGGGGCGTCCGACTTTGGAAGAATTTGTTGCGGACAGGCCGGAGCGGCTTTTCCATGTCGGCAGGCTTGATTATGATTCTCAAGGGCTAATTTTCCTCACCAATGATGGCGAATTGGCAAACAGGTTAAGTCATCCAAAATACAAGATACCGAAAACATATGTGGTCACTGTTGAGGGAGAACTCTACCCCAGAAGGCAGAAAGCCTTGCTGGAGGGGGTGGAACTTGAAGATGGTGTCGCCAAGGCGGATCGAATAAAGTTGATCCAAACTAACGGGGAACAGTCCATCGCCGAAATCCAAATTCATGATGGCCGAAATAGAATTGTGCGCCGCATGTTCGACGCCATTGATTGCCCGGTAATTGAATTGGTACGTACCAAATATGGCCCAATCAAACTTGGAGAACTAAAATCTGGCCGCACTAGGGTTTTGGGGAATGTCGAGGTTGGTTCTCTGATGAATGCGGTTGGATTATGACGATTGTCGCCATTGACGGCCCGAGCGGGTCTGGGAAATCCTCGGTTTCTAAAGAAGTAGCCAAGCAATTAGGGTTCGCGTATTTGGACACCGGTGCAATGTATCGGGCTGCCGCAATTTGGGTGGAAAGCTGCGGCATTGACCTCGCGGACGCAAACGCGACCAGCGAAACCGGCGAAACCAGTGAAACCGCCGCAAAGGTGGCGGAAGCCGTAGCAGAAATGCCACTCGTTGAAGGCCTGGATCCGCGAAACCCAACCGTTAGCCTGGGTGGGCGCGATGTCACCCAAGATATCAGGGCCGATCATGTGGCCACCATCGTTTCTAAGGTGGCCACTAATCTGGCGGTGCGCGCTGAAATGAAGCGGCGACAGCGCGAGATTATCGCCGCAGCCATTGCGAGCGGTCCAGGAATTGTGGCCGAAGGGCGCGACATCACCACAGTGGTCGCACCCGACGCTGATGTCCGGATTCTGCTGACGGCTGATCCCGAAGCGCGCCTTCGTCGTCGGGCCCTGGAAAATACTGGCAAGACCGATGAAAAAACGGTTGCCGCCACGAAAGACCAAGTTTTACGGCGCGATGCGGACGACGCCACGGTCTCCGAATTCCGCACTGCGGCCCCCGGAGTGACTACGGTGGACTCATCGAACCTAAACTGGGATCAGACGGTAGCAGCCGTACTGAAAGTAATTGCAGAGAACACAGGAGAAAGAACTCATGTCTAGCCATTCGCAACAACATAACGACGATAATTCCGAATGGCCAACAGATTCTGCTCCAGACGAAATGTTTTTTAGTGACGCGCCACCTGCTGAACCAATCGAGCTAACACCAGATTCACCAGAAGAAGAAGCTCGAAAGCGGGCTCTGGTTGCTGGCCTAAAAGATTTTGAACTAGACGAGGATGACCGCCAACTAATAGATGAGGAATGGGATGGCACCTTTGAGGAAAATCCGGAAGTCCCATTACCGGTATTGGCTATTGTGGGGCGGCCCAATGTTGGGAAATCTACCCTAGTAAATCGTGTTTTGCGTCGCCGCGAAGCTGTTGTTGAGGATAAACCGGGGGTCACTAGGGATAGGGTGACATATCCGGCGGAATGGGCTGGCCGCGATTTCAACTTGGTGGATACCGGCGGTTGGGAAACTGATTTATTAGGGCTCGCGGCCAAAGTGGCCGAACAATCCGAGGTGGCGATTAGTTTAGCCGACGCGGTTATCTTTGTCGTTGACGCGACCACGGGTGCCACCGCCACGGATGAACGTGTGGTCGAGCTGTTGCGCCGTTCCGGCAAGCCGGTTCTGCTCGCCGCGAACAAGGTGGATGGGCCGTCGGGCGAGGCGGACGCGGCGGCGTTGTGGTCCCTCGGTTTGGGGGAGCCGCACCCAATTTCGGCGCTGCACGGGCGCGGGATCGGTGACCTGTTGGACGCCGCGATGGACATTCTGCCCACCGAATCGGCGCTCGGGGAGTTGCGTCCGACCGGGCCGCGCCGTGTTGCCTTGGTGGGGCGGCCAAATGTGGGCAAATCTTCGTTATTGAATAAACTCGCTGGCGAAAACCGGGTAGTTGTTGACGAATTCGCCGGCACCACCCGCGACCCAGTTGACGAATTGATTGAGCTCAAAGGCAAACCCTATTGGTTCGTTGATACCGCCGGTATTAGGCGCCGGGTGCATCAAACCAGCGGAGCGGATTTCTACGCCTCTTTGCGCACTGCCGCCGCTATCGAAAAGGCGGAGGTCGGCGTGGTGTTGCTTGACGCCTCGCAAGAACTGACCGAGCAAGACATTCGTGTTATTCAGCAGGTGGTGGATGCCGGTCGAGCTTTAGTCATCGTCTGCAATAAATGGGACCTGATGGATGATGATCGCCGCTACTATCTGGAAAAAGAACTCGACAAGCAACTGGAGCGAATCACTTGGGCCACGCGAATAAACTTGAGCGCTAAAACCGGTTGGCACACGGATCGTTTAGCGCGCGCTATTGAGAACGCGTTGGCGTCTTGGGATACTCGTGTTCCCACTGGCAAACTTAACGCTTTCTTGGGCGAGTTGGTTGCCGCCCATCCGCACCCGGTTCGTGGCGGCAAGCAGCCGCGAATCCTGTTCGCTACTCAGGCTTCGGCGCGTCCGCCTCGGTTCGTTATTTTCGCAACCGGGTTTATTGATCCGCAATATCGCCGTTTTATCGAGCGGCGGCTTCGGGAGACTTTCGGGTTCGAGGGTTCGCCGATTCAGGTTTCGGTGCGGGTGCGCGAAAAGCGGAAGAAGTAATAAACTATTTTGGTAAGCGCACTTGAGGGGTGCGGAAAGTCGAAAGGATATTGTGATGGCTCGAACAACAAAAATCAAGGCTCCGAAA
>JAITCS010000160.1 GCA_031282935.1 Cellulomonadaceae bacterium | reverse complement strand
AAGTTCGAGAAACTCATCAAAGCTCACATCGTGAAGAACAAATCCGTGCGCAGACCATTGCCCGCCGATGTCAAGCCAACGTTCCAGGCTAGGAGGTTCTGGAATCTCGAATCCTTGATCAATAATGCAATAGCGGCTGTCAAGCATTCGCTGATATGCAACCTGATCCAACGGCAAACTCCAGTATTCCGGACGAGGCAAGGCATCAAAACAGTGATCCACCGCTTCATGCTCAACACGTTCACGCTCCGGCGAGCGTGGGATGCCATCAACTACGCTTCCTACTGTCGGCGCAAAAGGGCCTGGTATTATCTTGCTCGAAACACCTAACTCTTGCAGACAATTCTGAAACGAAACATTGTAGTTTTCTTGTTCCATCCTAACTTGAGCAAACCACCCCGGTTCCGTCCACTCAACCGGAGAGGTAACATTGGCTGCTGAAACACATCCCGAAAGAACACTCACCGCTAGAACCGCTAAGCCCCACAACCAGGCCGCTCGGCCCCTCGCAGAGCGCCGCGCTCCTATCACATACATATGAATCTTAACCTCTCAGCGGACCACACTAGTATTGTGCTAAAGACTACCACCGCGTCAGTATAAGTGCTTCTAGGAATGTTCCAAACGCGTTCATGTTTACGGCAACCAATCCCGGCCAATTAGTTTCGATATGTTCAAGGGTATCCCGTGGGGAATTGCACACGCGGCAAACTATTGCCTTTCCCTCGAATTCTCCCCACACCCGGATTGGAACACCATCAACCATAAACCCCATGGGAACCGTTCCAGTGGGGACCAGATTTTGCAACTCAGGCGGAACCTCCATCAGGGATAACCCTGCCATATTAACTACAGTATCGCCAGCAGCTAAGAAAACTTGGTGATCCGTGGGAACACGTATCAAGTCGGCTAACGCTTGAAGTTTGAACTCGTTTTCTTGTGATAAACTTTGAGCGATTGAGGTGATATCAGCGGCGAGGCGGTGTCCAGCCGCTATGTTGTGGCTACCTGTAGATTGGTAACCAACCCCGAACCCGAGAACTTCACCGTCGAGTAAAACATCAGCGTTTATCATAAACAGTAAATTGCCTATTTCTTCCGCATCAAGTTGGCTGCGAAAAAACTCGGCGCCAAGTAAGCCGACTTCTTCGGCACCAAAGAACACATACACTAAATTATGATATGATTGTTGGTGTTGCATACGATACGCGCTTTCCAAAAGCAATGCAACACCCGAGGCGTTATCGCTCGCCCCACCATTTGCATAATGGGTATCATAATGCGCTCCAATAACAATAGTGCGAGGTGATTCGGCCGCCCCAGCCACTCGCAAAATCACATTCTGGCTAACTAGATCATCGGTCAGCTCTCCATCTTCCGGGGTGAGCGAGAGCGGGTCTATCCACTGTGTCATCGGCACATGAGTCACGTCTTGAAAACTGAATTTCTGTATTTCGATACTGGAATCGTCATATCCCATATCGCGGAGCTGAGATTCAATCCACAGGGCTGTTTCCCTTTCCCGAACGGTAAAAGGGGTGCGGCTATATAGGTTATCGTTAATATGGGCGACAAAATCAAGCGCCAACTCACCCGGTGGCGGCAAAACCGCATTTCGCGGCATTGACTCCAGCTCAACGCTAGGAGATATACAACCTGAGATAAAAAAGGTAATCACTAGCAATGCCGCAGTAATGCCTACATATTTTGCTCTGGTTTTTGTCACCGCACCCAGGCCCCTAGTTCGCCCGAATCGGCGCTAGCCGTTGTAGATGTCGTTGAGCGGGGTGTTTCCCACGTTGTGGGCCGCGAGCCGCCACTTGGGCTGCTGGGCGTGGGTGGATTCCGGCTGGGTGGATTCGAGCTGGTCATGCTCAGTTTGGGTGTGCTCGCGCTTCAGCACCGACCAATTCGCGTTGTCCAGACCACTCACGCCATGCCAATTATCCGGATCCTCGCCGATCAGATACGTGATCGCTCCGGTGATGGCAGCACCGTGGCTCACCACCAGCAGCGTTGCGTTATCGGGCAGCGCCTCAGCCCGTTCCACGATGGCGTCAGCAATCCGCCGGGAAGCGCCGGACCGCGATTCGCCCTGCGGCGGCACAGCCAATGCGTCACTACCGCGCTGCCAGGCTTCAAATAAATCAGGCCATTGCCGCGCGATCTCCGCCCGATCAAGGCCCTCCCAAACGCCGAAAGACCGCTCCCGCAACCGCTCATCCAGGGTGGGCGCACCACCGGCAAGCTCGCAATAAACGCGGGCAGTGTCGCTCGCCCGCCGTAAATCCGAACTAACCACCACCGCCCCAGGGAAAGCAGCCGCTAGGGCCCGCGCATTGGCCTCCACCTGGGAAAAACCAACGGAGTCCATCTCGATATCGCTTTGACCCTGCAACCTGCCAACCGCGTTCCACGCCGTGCGACCGTGGCGCCACAAGACAATCCACTTCGCCGTCATGGCCCCACCGCTTGGCTGCGATTAGTCATATCGAATATCCGAAACCCGCTAAATGGTGATCGCGCGGGTAATGTGAGCGTCAGGGTCGGCAGCATAGACCTCTTCAGGGAGCGGCACCACCGGGCAATCGCGCCAGAGCCGCTCCAAGGCGTAATACACGCGATCCTCTTCATGTTGCACATGCACCACAACGTCACCGAAATCGAGCAGCACCCAGCGCCCAGCGTTTTTGCCCTCACGCCGCACGGGTTTCGCACCGTTTAGGTACATGGCCTCTTCGACGGCGTCAACGATAGCGCCAACCTGCCGCTCAGAATCGCCCGCAGCCAGCACAAAGACGTCCGTGAGCACTAATTGGTCGCTCACATCTAGGGCGATAATCTCTTTGGCCTTGAGGTTGGCCGCAGCCAGGGCAGCTACCCCTGCCAATGTTACGGAGCGGGCGGTCGCGGTCATTTGAGTTCTCCTAAAGGCTTGAGCGATCCCGCAAACCTTACCGTGCCCAAGCTCACAGGCGCAAACGCGAGCCCGAAAAACGGCAACCCGCCGCCTGAGATCAACTGCCACACCAGAAGCCCCAGAATGAACGAGACCGCGACGAGTATCAGGTAACTCAGCCAAGTGTAGCCAGCGCTGGGGCGCGGGTTGCGAACCCCGTAGTTTGGCCCCCGGGCGGCGTGAGCGCCACTGCTAACCGGCATTTGATCCTCCGCGATGGTAGTGATGGAATCCCAACTCGGCACCGAGCCTGGGGCGGCGGTGTCGGAAGTAAGGGGTGGCCACGCGCGGGGAGCCAGCAGCGCGGCTGGTTCTACGATTGGAACTGGGATGGACGCGACCGGCGGCATCGTCACGCTTGGGTTGACTACCTCAAAGGGCGCGGTGTTGACGGACTCGGCGGCTTCTCGGTCGAAAGCCGACACCGGGGGGAACGGGTGCGGCGTTACCGGTGGGAGTGCTTCGACGTAAGGGGGTGCGGCCACCGGCGGCGGCGGCGCGGCCACGAACGGCGGTGCCTCCGGTGGGGGCGCCGTCACGAAAGGCGGTGGCGAAACGTATGGTGCTGCCGTTGGAGGCTGGGGCGTTTCGATGTACGGGGGCGCATTCACCAGCGGGGCCGACGGCGGCACGGAACCGGCCCGCGTCACTGGCGGGCGAACCACCCGAGGCTGCGACTGCCCGATAGACACCTGCCCGACCGTGCGCAACGGCTGCGCCGCCGGGGGCGTTTTGGCGGGGGCAGCACTCGATGCCGGGTAATTGGTGGTGGAACGCCGCACCGGCGTAGGCGCTTGAGCGCTGCGAGTTTTCTGGGTAGCCGCAGCCGCGATGGAGGAATCGGCCGAAATTCGAGCTTGCTCCCAGGCTTCGCCCCAGGTCATTTCCTCGCCGCTTTTGGCAGCGATTTCTTCGGCGCGCACGCGCAGCGCCTTGCGGCTCACCACTTTCCGCTCCCCGGCGTTTCCGGACATCGCACTCCTAATCACTCAGGCCGCTCCACACCCGCGCGCCACCCAAACCAAGGCGAACTCGCAGGCACCTACTTTAACAATAGGCTAATCGGTCACATTCTGGGCGCTATGCAACTTGGGCGCGCCGTCGGGTTCCCCAGAACCGCCCTCCTGGCCGCCATACAGCCGGTATTTCTCGATGTACCGCACCACCCCATCGGGCACCAAATACCAAATCGGCATGCCCGCGTGCGCTCGCCTGCGCACGTCTGTGGAGGAAATCGCGAGGGCCGGAATCTCGACGACGGTGACTTCACCATAGGGGATGCCCGACAACTCCAGCGCGCTCCCTGGGCGACCCACCGCCACGAAATCGGCGAGTTCCCAAAGCTTTTCCGCGTCGTGCCAATTCAGGATTTGGGATATCGCATCGGCGCCAGAAATAAAGTAAAGATCAGCGTCCGGATATTGAGCCTTCAAATCCTTTAGGGTGTCCACCGTATATGTCACGCCCGGGCGGTCAATATCCACTCGGGACACCGAGAATTTCGGGTTCGACGAGGTGGCGATAACCGTCATCAGATATCGGTGTTCGGCCGGGGTGACGTGTTTATCCTGCTTGAAATTGGGATTTCCCGTGGGGACGAATATCACCTCATCCAGATTTAGCGCCCAGGCAACCTCCGAGGCCGCCACCAAGTGACCATTGTGTATCGGATCGAAAGTGCCGCCCATAATGCCGATACGCGCGCGCCGCTTCGGCTCACCAGTTGCATCCGCGTTCTCAACTTTCGCGGCCCCGTTGCTGTGCAAAAGACCAGTTTCGCTACCGCTCATGGCCGCACGTTCCCGTCGCCGCGCAGAATCCACTTCGTCGTGGTCAATTCCGCTAACCCCATCGGCCCGCGCGCATGCAATTTCTGGGTGGAAATCCCAATCTCGGCCCCCAACCCGAATTGCCCACCGTCAGTAAACCGTGTCGAAGCATTCACCATCACCACTGCCGAATCAACTTCCTTAATGAATCTTTCCGCAGCCTTAACATCATCGGTGATAATCGCATCGGTGTGTGCGGTAGAATACTCGTCAATATGCGCAATGGCGTCGTCAAGAGAATCAACCACTTTTATCGCTAATTCGAGGGCCAGGTATTCCGTTTCCCAGTCCCTATTTGTTGCCGGGATAACCTCTACCCCAACCGGAGCCAGCGATATGGTGGCATCATCGCCGTGCAGCACCACCCCAGCCTCGGCCAGCGCCGCCAAGGCGAGGGGCAGAAACTCGCCAGCCACATCTCGGTGCACCAGCAGCGTTTCGAGCGCGTTGCACACCCCCACCCGCTGCGTCTTGGCGTTCATCGTTATGTTCATCGCTTGGGCCAGGTCGGCGCCCTTGTCCACATAAACGTGAACTACGCCCTCGCCGGTCTCGATCACCGGCACCGACGATTCGGCAATCACCGTCTGAATCAGCCCGTGCCCGCCCCGAGGCACCAGCACGTCCACTAGGCCGCGCGCCCGCATCAACGCCACGCCCCCGGCGCGACCGTAGGAGTCCACGGATTGGATGAGGTCGGGGTCGAAACCTTGGGCCGCGACCGCGTTCTGCAGCACCTTCACGATGGCCTGATTGGATTCGGCCGCCGCCGACCCGCCCCGCAGAATGACCGCGTTACCGGACTTGATGGCCAACCCGGCGGCGTCCACGGTCACGTTGGGTCGCGCCTCATAAATCATCCCGACCACGCCCATCGGCACGCGTACCTGGGTGAGCCGCATACCGTTCGCGAGCGTGTTGCCGCGCACCACCTCGCCAACCGGATCTGGCAGGGCTGCGACCTCCCGCAACGCGTCCGCGCAGGCTTTTACCCGGGCCGGGTCGAGCGCGAGCCGATCCAGCAGGCCCGCCGACATGCCGCCCGCCTCTTCTCGAGCCGTGTCCTTGCTGTTCGCGGCCACAATCTCGTCGGCGTGGGCCTCCAGCGCGTCGGCCATCGCGGCCAGCAACTGATCCTTTCGCGCCCTTGTCGCAATCGCCAACTGCTTCGACGCCGCCTTGGCGCGCTTCGCAATCCCCCGCACTGCCTCTTCAGTGTCAGGTTTAGTAGCAGAAAGGTCTCCACCGGGGCCAGCAAAATCAACATCGCTCACCCACAAAACCTACCATCGAAAGCGCACGCGTTGGCGGAGGTAGGCGCAAGCCGCCCCGACAGTGCACCGACGATTCTCAGTCCATTAGTTAGGTACGTTTTTTTTGGAATAGTGCTCACCAGACCTGCGGCCCTAACGAGCGCGGTGCAACCGCGCAAGTCCCGATCGTGTTCTAGTATTTATGCTACTATTTCACAATGGCGACCATGACGCTCACAGAGTTCAACCAAAACCCGTCCCGCGCCACCCGGCTCGCCGATGACGGTGAACTCTTGGTGCTCAGACGCGGCGAGATCGCATATCGGCTCACCAAAGCGGAACCGCGCGAGCCGTTGCGGGCGCTCCACCCTATTCTGCAACAGTTGATAAGCAATGGGCAGGCGACGCTTCCAACGAACCTCGATGGCACTCAAGGGCTACAATACTCGGGGATCGATGCTGGTTTCGATTCTACTGCTGCCCTCCTCGAAGATAGAGCTGACCGGTGGTGACTAATCCACCAGAATTCGGCTATTGGTATTTGGATTCATCTGTAATACTTCGGGCCGCAATAAACAATTCTAGGGCGGCCCAGGAATGGTTGACAAAGGCAAAACAAAATCACGGCGTATTTGTTGCCTCTCGATTAACCTCTATAGAAGTCACCCGAGTATTGAAACGATATGGGCATCCCCAAACACTCGTGGCACCGTATCTTGGTGATTGCATATTCGTAACGATTAGTGACAGCATTGCAACAGTCGCAGAACATCTTGAACCCAAACTCTCCGGCGCTGATTCCATCCATATCGCAACAGCACTGCAACTAAAGAACACCGGAATAACCCTATTAACCCATGACCGCGAATGGCGCTCGCAGCAAAAGCGCTCAACCTCCCAGTTTTCGACCCGGTAACTGACGACCCAGGCCGCTAGGCGGGGGTTATCACTAGGTCGTCGCGGTGAATTATGGGGCGCTCGTATTGGGGGCCGTAGGCGACGCGCAGCCACCGGGTGTTGCGCCCCAGCAGCCGGGCCAGGTCAACCGAGTCGAACGCGACCAGCCCGCGCGCGATCTGCTTGCCCGTGCCGTCCACCAGCGCCACCGGGTCGCCCGCGTCGAACTCGCCCTCGTAGTCCAGCACGCCCACCGCGAGCAGCGAAGCCGACCCGGCTCGAATCGCCGCCGCCGCCCCGTCGTCCAGAATCAGTTTCCCGCGCACTTTGGCCGCGTGGGCCAGCCAGTGCATCCGGCCGCTCGCCCGCCGCCCGACGGGAGCGAACACCGTGCCGATGTCTTCCCCACCGAGCGCCGCAGCGGCAGCCGAGGCCGAGGCGAGCAGCACCGGGATCCCTGAGGCGGTGGCGATCCGGGCCGCGTCCAGTTTGGTGATCATGCCGCCGGTGCCCACGGAACTCCCGGGCGCTGTGACCTGCACGTCGGCAATATCGGCCAGGTTTTCGACGTATGGGATTCGGCGCGCCCAAGGGTCGCTGGGGTTGCGGTCGAACAATCCAGCGACGTCTGTCAGCAACACTAGGGCGTCGGCGCGCACCAACAGCGCAACTAGCGCGGCGAGTCGGTCGTTGTCCCCGAATTTGAGTTCCTTGGTGGTTACCGCGTCGTTTTCGTTGATTATGGGCACCACGCCTTGCTCCAGCAGGCAGGTGAGCGCGCGTTGGGCGTTGTCGTACCGGCGGCGGCGCACGGTGTCGTCTGCGGTCAGCAGCACTTGGCCGATGAGCAGGCCGTGGCGCGCGAATGCGTTGGCGTAGGCGGCCACTAGGTTCACCTGGCCTACCGAGGCGGCGGCCTGAACGCTCGCGATGTCGGCGGGACGTTTCTCGTACCCGAGTGGGCGCAGCCCGGCGGCGACAGCGCCTGAAGTCACCAGCACCATCTGCGAGGTTTTGGCTTTCTTGGCGAGCGCAGTGACCAGGTTTTGCAAAGCCAATTCGTCCAAAAAACCGTCCGCACCCGTCAAGGATGAAGAACCCACCTTGACCACTATCCGGTGCGCGCCCGCCACCGGGGAAGTGGCGTGCTCGTGCAACTGGCTAGCGAGGCCGTCACTAACTGACGCGCTCATAGCTAAGCGTCATCGTCGGAAATCTCGGAAATCTCAATAGCCTCACCGGGGGCGACCTCCGCCGGATCAACCCAATGCCCCGCCTCGCGCTCGGTCCACAACTCGTCGCGGGCAGCCGTCTTGGCGTCCATGCGCTCGGTGAACTCGGTACGCCGCTCGTCGCGGGTTTTCCGACCAGCGCGCTCAAAGCGCAGGTCAGTGCCCCGTGCGCCCAGCAACTCCGGCCCGGTCAGCATGGTCGGCTCCCAATCGAACACCACCGCGTTCTTTTCAGAGGATCC
Source organism: Cellulomonadaceae bacterium (assembly GCA_031282935.1). Lineage (GTDB taxonomy): Bacteria > Actinomycetota > Actinomycetes > Actinomycetales > Cellulomonadaceae > Xylanimonas. The sequence goes on along the minus strand of JAITCS010000160.1, from coordinate 2,000 downwards.
GATGCGCACCTCGTCACCGGGGGTGGCCCCGGCCTTGAACAGCTCATCTTCGACACCCAGTTTCGCCAGCCGATCAGCCAGGAAGCCCACAGCCTCGTCGTTGTTGAAGTTGGTCTGCTTTACCCAACGCTCCGGCTTGGCGCCCAAAATCTCGTAATAGTCGTTTCCGGCTTTGGCGTCGAATTTCTTGGTGACGGTGAACCCGGTTTCGTCCACGGCGGTGGGCTTAATGATGATGGGCGCGGGCGGCGCGGCGGGCGCTTCATCGCGGGCCTTTTGCACCAATTTCGCTAGTGCGAAAGTTAAAGGCCGCAAACCTTCGTGGGAAGCGGTGGACACTTCAAATACCGGAATACCTCGGGCCTCAATTTCCGGTTTGATAAAATCCGCCAATTCGCGCGCATCGGGCACATCTATTTTATTTAGGATAACGATACGCGGGCGATCCTTTAGCGGAGTTCCATAAGATTCATCGGCACCAAGGCGATCCGAATAAATGGAGAGTTCCTCTTCTAGTTGGTCTAGGTCAGAAACAGGATCGCGGCCCGGCTCCAAAGTGGCACAGTCAATTACTTGCGCAATTACTGCCGTGCGCTCAATGTGCCGCAAAAACTCCAGCCCCAAACCTTTACCCTGGGAGGCACCCGGAATCAAACCTGGCACGTCAGCCACGGTGAATCTGGTTTCGCCAGCCTGCACTACCCCCAAATTGGGCACCAAAGTGGTGAACGGGTAATCGGCGATCTTGGGACGCGCCGCCGAAATCGCGGCCACCAGCGAGGATTTGCCTGCTGATGGGAAGCCCACCAACGCCACATCGGCGATGGATTTCAGTTCCAGCACGATGTCGCGCTCTTCACCAGGCTCGCCCAGCAGGGCAAAGCCGGGCGCCTTGCGTTTCGGGGTGGCCAACGCGCGGTTCCCGAGGCCACCACGCCCACCGGCGGCAGCAACAAACTCGGCGCCGACGCCGGTCAAGTCTGCCAGCACATGCCCCTTGGTGTCTTTTACCACCGTGCCGTCAGGCACCGGCAAAATCAAATCCGCCCCATGCGCGCCGTCGCGGTCATCCCCGGCGCCGCCGTTCCCGTTCTCGGCCTTGCGGTGCGGCAGGTGGTGGTAGCCCAACAGCGTGGTGGTGCTGGGGTCAACCACCAGCTTGACGCTGCCGCCGTTACCGCCATTACCGCCGTCAGGCCCCGCCAACGGCTTGAACTTCTCGCGGCGAATGGAGGAAACCCCATGCCCTCCATTGCCACCAGCCGCGTGCAGGGTAACCCGATCAACGAAATCCGCCATAAAACCATCCTAGCGCACACCTGGAACTCGCGTCCGGTAGCCACGCGTTCGTTAACCACGCGCTCGGCAGGCGTTCGTCCGGTAGCCACGCGTTTAGTAGCCACGAATCCGTTGATTACGCGCGGTGGTTTTGCGATGGTTCCCGCTCGGTGCCTAAGTATTTCAGAGCCGAATTGGTACACTCCTCGCAGCAGCAAGCACGTTGTCGCAAAGGAACAACTGATTGGGAACCATGCCGCTCACTGACCTTATTCCAATTATTATTGCCTTGGCGTTACTCACGGCAGTTGCTGTTGCGGTATTGACCTTTGCGCGCGCCCCCATTCCCAAGGCTGTTCCAGTGGCTGTAATACGCGCAATAATACAACTTGGAATTATCGCGTTAGTTTTACGCGGGGTTATCACTAATATCTGGTGGGTTTGCGTCGCGCTTGTGGTCATGTTCACTGTGGCGGCGAGCACCTCAACTAAAAGGTTGGGTTTCACTTGGCGCAAACTGTTTTTAGTTGCCAGTGCTATGATTGTTGGGGTATTAGTTGCTTTAGGAATTGTGTTTCTTACTGGGGCAATAGAGTTTTCTCCGCGTTACATATTGGCCTTAGGCGGCATTGTTATTGGCAATAGTATGTCTATCGCTACTTTGGCGGGTCGCAGATTATTTTCCGATGTGAATCAGCGTTGGGATGAGGTGGAGGGCTGGC
>JAITCS010000064.1 GCA_031282935.1 Cellulomonadaceae bacterium | reverse complement strand
CCACCCATTGAATGTCCTCGTGATGTACCCCGAGCCGCTCGGCGATGTACTTTGCCACGTCAATGTCGAACCCGGTGGCCCCGTCTTGCGTGAGGAAGCCAACCCCTGGTTTGTCTATTTCGATGCCTATGCGCAGTCGGTAGTTGGGCGTCTCCGCAGGGTCGCCAGGCGTCGTGTCAGCTCCCGGCACTACGTCAGAGCCAGGAGAAGCCGCCGGTTCGGAAGTCGCCGGTTCGGAAGTCGCCGCAGCGTCTGGCGGGTTGACCTGATCAACCGGCGGCGAGGCGGTCTGGCCGCTGCACCCAGCAGCCAGCGTTAACGTGGCAGCCGTAACCCCGAGGGCAGTCAGCAGGCTGCCACGCATGGCCCGCTCGGAAAGCATGGAACGCTCAGCAGGAAAGAAGCGCAAAGAACGCTCGGTACGGAAAGGACGCAAGGAACGCTCAAGTTGCACGGGACGCTCGGATCGCTCGAGAAGCGGGGGGGGGGTACTTATTTGCATGGCATGAAAGCCGGAGGATTGAGTTCGGGATCAGGGTTGTAATCGGTGCCGTTGGCAACCCTCATAATAAATTTCGACCAAGAACCGTCGTTATACATTTCGTCGAGGGCCACGTTAATGTTCTCGCACAACTCGTGCGAATTGGGCGGCAGCCCCACCATGATCAGTTCCTCGCTGAAAGGCTTCCCAACCACCTTTATCTTGTCGTAAAACTCGTCTGAGGCGGCAAGGCCACCCAAAATGCCATCAGAACTGGTTATAGCGTCAACGTCCCCGTTGATCACATCGCGAACGCACTCGGAACGATTTTTAGCCTCAACAATTTCGGCGTCAGGAACCATTTCTACGAATCGCTCCAGCATGTGAGAACCCTTCGGCCCGCACACCTTCTTGCCAGCTAGGTCGCCGGGCACCTCGATGGAGTTATCATCAGCGCGAACACCCAAGGTCTGGCCCGTCACCAAGTAAGGCCCCGCGTAGTCAATTTTGTCAACCCATTCGTCTGAATAAGAATAGGAAGCGAAAACAAGGTCAACCTCATCATCAAGCAGCATGTTGTCGCGATCCATACGCGCCTCTACCCACTCGATTTCGTACGGTGAATAGCCGAGTTTCCAGGCGACATACGCAGCAACGTCCACGTTGAAACCGCTCGGTTCGCCATCCTCCATGAAACTAGAACCGGGCTGATCAAAGAAGATTGCCACGCGCAGCCGGTTCTCATCAGGGGTTTCAGTAGGTGCCTGTTTTGATTGTTCTGCCGGGATTTTTGAGGCAATTGGAACCGGGTTCGGGGTCACATTTGGAATGTTGAGGCCACTGACTGCGCTGTTATTGCTACAGCCAGGCAACACGAAAGTAGCGGCGGTGGCTAGTACCAACGCGCATTTACGGTGAGAAAGGCGCGCACGCCGCATGGTACTCATTGCGACCTCATATCCTTATGGCCTTGCACTGCTGCCAGGCCAACTAAATGATTGGTGCCGCGCACCAGATTACTGGTTTGCACGTACACTTCATCGTTAAGATTGTTGAACAACTCCGTGCTGCCCAAAAGCGGGAAATCGGCAACGGAAGCAACTGTGAACTCTGCGGCATCTATCTGAATCGAATCGCCGATATTCATTTCCAGCAACGGATCGCCGCCACAGTGGCTGTGGATGGCATAAACCGGGCGCCCCAAACTGGTGCTCATTTCATCGAGCCACGTCAAACCGCCGGTGCAGAGGTCAAGTTCCGGAATACCGCCCTTGTTGGCCACGGTAACATTCCAAGTAGTGGTGCCATCATTAGCGCGAGTTATCTCAATGGAACTGACGTAGCCTCTATCATCAGCCAAATGCCACCAAGTGCCCACCGCTGTATCAACCAACACCAGATCGCCTGGTGCCAGGATATCAGTTACCGGATAGTTGGTGCCGGGGCCAGCATGTATCTCGGCAACAGCGGTTACCTTATACGTTTCGGGGGTAATTGGAACTTCACCGGTTAGGAATAAAGCGCGATCCTCTTCCAAACCCTCAACAGTGAGGGAATGCCAGGGGAATAATATCGAACCTGTGTTAATTAGGGTTACATCTTCAAGAACCTCAGCGTTCACACCGGAAATGCTTTGGTCAGCCGCAGCGACAGCAGAGGTCAGGTTGGAATGCGTGGCGCAACCACTAACTAGCAGGCTCAAGCTCGCAGCGAGCGCACCGGCGCGCAGCAAAGGCAGGGCAGACCGTGAAAGCCCAACACCAGCATAAACACCAGAACCGATGAGCGGGCCACACCGCGTCCGCGACCTAGAATCCCTATGCATGATAATCACCTATATCCTAGCAATTCCCACAACGCGCATACGGTTATCGTTCTTATAACAGGTTTGCAAAACTGCCGAACCTTTGAGGGTGCGAATCGCTGCCGTGGTATCCCCCTGCTTTACATCACGGGAATCCACAACTTTGAAATCACCTACGTCACCGATATGAACCTTATCGCCCTTTTTCAAGCCTAAAATTGGGCTGCCGTTGCAGCTCACATGAATAGGGTAATAGGCCTTACCGATGATAGCGGAAATCTCTTTGCTATAAGTCAAACCGCCAGTGCAAGCGTCAACCGCAGATTGCCCATCAACGTTTGCCACATAGCTAGAGAAAGCGTAACCAGAACTCTTCCCGGTTTGGTCAGCCCCACCGCCCTTGTACGCATTTTTGGTCAAGTGCGCCACGGCGCCAGTTTTGGTGAGCGCGTAATTATCTTTGATTTCATTGCGGGCCATCAGCCTAGACCGCGCCGCCAACTGGGCGTCAAGCAGCGGATCAGTGGGGAGCCGGTCTGGATGATCGTGGGTTTCGTGCTCCGCGAGGTGCTCCAACCGCTTAATCAGATCGTCAGCAGCCTTGCTGGCTTTCGCGGTTTCCCACCTGATGTAATCATCAAGCACGGCAAGTTCACGGGCGGTGGCCACCTGGCGGGCTAAGTGGCTGGCCTCAACCCCGGAGGGCAGCTCAGATGACAGGCTGGCGCTTTCCGAAGGCGTGGGAGTGACAGGTTCGGCGGCGGCGGTCATGGTGGTCGTCAAGCACACGCCGACCAGCCCTGCGATAGCGCGCACTCGCCTGCGGCGCTGTGTCACAGCTTTTAGCGTCATCGCAATTCACCTCGATACCTTATGTAGCGGCATAAATTGAGTTGCACCACTACATATTTCTAAAGCGTAGCACCTACCTGCCCCGCCCGCATAGGGGGCCATTTGTGACGTTAATAACATTAGAGCCGCTCCTTCAGCCAGGCGATCTCAGTGCTGGGGTCGCCGTGCGTTTCAATGATCACCGGAGCCTTGGCTTCCTTGACGATTTGCACCAATAAATCCGGCGGAATCTGCCCTTTTCCCAGCGGCGCATGGCGATCCGCACCCGAACCAGCGCCGTCGCGCGAATCGTTAAGATGAACCAAATCAATCTTGCCAGTTATCGCAGTAATATCCGAAACCACCGTCTCCAAATCCAGCCCCGCCGCCCACGCATGGCAGGTGTCCAACACAAACCCCACGTGTTTCCCGTTCGGCGAGGTAGAAATCGCTTGCCACAGCCACTCGATCTGCGGCAACTCCCGACACATGGCGTTCTGGCCGCCCGCAGTGTTCTCAATGAGCACCTTGACCTTGGGGTCAATATCGTCAATGGCCTTGCGCCAGTTAATGAACCCCGCCACCAAATCCTCATCGTCCTTCAGGTGCCCGCCGTGTACCACCACGCCCTTGGCCCCAATCTTTGCGGCCCCCGAAATCGTGGCCTTGAGCAGGTTGCGGCTGGGGATTCGGGTGCGGTTGCTCAGCGAGGCGACGTTCATAATGTACGGGCAGTGTACAAAAAGCATGATGTCGGCTGCTGTGGCAGCGGCTTTCAGGCCCTCGTTCCCGCCTGGGAATGCGACCTCGCCGACTTTCCATTTTTGCGGGTCACCCAGAAACACCTGGGCGGCCGTGGCTCCCACCGCCTCGGCTTCCGCAACGACATTCTCGATGGGGAAGTGGCAGCCGATCCGCAGACTCATGCCTTAACTATACGTGGGGGTTGGGCGAGCGCGCGGTTTGGGTTGTGGATGCGGCTGTGCGTTGCCGGGCGGGTCGGCTGAGGGTACGTGGCGCGACCGAACGCCAAAGCGCGGTATCGCCAATACCCGCCATGCAAAACGGTAGTTGCGCAGCGGGTACAATGCACGATGTGGTTGACGATATCGAGCAGACCCAGGCGGACGCGTACATCCCAGGCCAGGATGGCGAGCCGGGGGCTAAGTCCAGCGCGTTGCGCGTGGTGGCGCCCCAGGAAATGCCTAACGCTTTGCGGGACGATGTGCGCCGGTTTGGCAGCAAACTTGGGGTGATTCTGCGGGAGGCGGGCGGCCAGGAATTGCTCGACGACGTGGAGAATCTGCGGGCGCTCACCATTAAAGCTTTCGGTAATGATGACACCAAGGCGCTTGAAGAGGCTGCCGCTTTAGTTGATTCTTTTTCGATAGAGCGGGCCGATGAAGTTGCGCGCGCTTTTACCGTGTATTTCCACCTGATAAATTTGGCCGAGGAATATCACCGCGCTTTGGCTTTGTTGAAGCAAGAGCATGAGCCTGCGCCCGAATTAGTGCGTGGGGTGGATTATGTTGAGGAATCCATGCCGGTTGCTTTCCGCAAATTGGCTGATGAAATTGGGCACGAGGCGGCGCTGCAAAGAATCCAAGAAATGGAGTTCCGCCCCGTATTAACTGCTCACCCCACTGAAGCGCGCCGCCGGGCGGTATCCCGTGCAATTCGGCGCATGACTTTATTATTGGAGCACCGAGATCAAGTGCGGCCCACTGGCACGGCCTTGCATGAACTTGAGCGCACATTTTTGGCCGAAATTGACATCTTGTGGCGTACTGCGCCAATTAGGGCGGTAAGGCCCACGCCGCTAGATGAAGTGAAATCGGCTATTAACGTTTTCGATTCCACTTTATTTGATGTGGTGCCTAGCGTTTATCGGCGTTTGGACGATTTTTTGCTTGGGGAAACGGCTGGTTGGGATAAACCTGTGGCGCCCTCGTTTGTGCGGCTTGGGTCTTGGATTGGCGCTGACCGGGACGGCAACCCCAACGTTACCGCCGATGTGACGCGGCGAGCAGCGGCGATGGCCTCGGAACATGTGCTGCAAGCGCTCGAAAATCATTGCCGTCACATTGCCCGCAAAATCACTATTTCGGACAACGACACCCCGCCCTCGGATGCGTTACGGGCGCTAAACTCAAAACTGCGTGCGCTAGATCCGAAACTTAGCAAAACGGTAGATATCGAAGCGCCAAATGAGACCCACCGTGCCACTTTAGCCCTAATTGCCGCGCGCATTGAGGCCACTAGATTGCGTAATGCCGATTTGGCTTACCCTAACTCGGAGCAACTAGATAAAGATTTGCGGGTGGTGCAGCAATCCTTAGTGAACGCTGGGGCACCGCGTTCCGCTTACGGGCAATTACAGCGCCTAATTTGGCAGGTAGAAACTTTCGGGTTCCATATGGCCGAAATGGAGTTTAGGCAGCACAGTCAAGTTCACGCAGAAGCGCTCGCCGATATTCGAGAAAAGGGCGCTTTCTCGCCCGATTTGGAGGAACACACCGTTGAGGTGCTTGACACTTTCCGCGCTTTGGGGGCACTTCAGGCTCGCCTCGGTGTGCGGGCGGCGCGGCGATATATCGTGTCATTCACGCAATCCGCTGAGCACTTAGGGGCCGTTTA
>JAITCS010000185.1 GCA_031282935.1 Cellulomonadaceae bacterium | reverse complement strand
GGCCGGAGTCGCCACACGGAATATCGGCAACCGGCCACGATGCGTCGGTGACCCCGCTAAACGCGCCCGGGTCGCACCGGGCTGCCCAAGTGCAACCGGTACACGGCACTCTCCCCGCGCACCACAATTCCCCGTCGGCGCACGTCGCCCCGAACGGCACGCAAATGACTGGCGCTCAAGCCATCGTCGCCTCGCTCGAAGCCGTGGGCGCCGAGGTCGCGTTCGGCATCCCGGGCGGGTTCATCCTGCCCACCTACGACCCGCTGTACGACTCCCGGATGCGGCACATCCTGGCGCGCCACGAGCAAGGTGCCGGCCACGCCGCGAGCGGTTACGCGCAGGCCACCGGCAAGGTGGGCGTGATGATCGCCACCTCCGGGCCAGGGGCAACGAACCTCGTGACCGCCTTGGCGGACGCCAACATGGACTCGGTGCCAGTGGTCGCCATAACCGGCCAGGTGGGCGCCGGAACCATCGGCACTGACGGCTTCCAAGAAGCCGACATTGTCGGAATTACAATGCCGGTCATCAAGCACTCTTATCTGGTCAAAGACCCAAACGAGATTCCCAACGCCATTAATGAGGCGTTCCACATCGCCGCCACCGGGCGGCCGGGGCCGGTGCTGGTTGACATCACCAAGTCAGCCCAAACCTCCGACATGGAGTTTAATTGGCCCTCGCACATTTACCTGCCTGGGTACAACCCCGTTTCTAAGCCGCACGGCAAGCAGATCAGGGAAGCCGCTCGATTGTTGGCAGCCGCCAAGCGCCCTGTCCTTTACGTGGGTGGCGGCCTGATCCGTTCCGGAGCCGCGAAAGAGTTGCGCGAGTTGGTGGACCTGAGCGGCGCGCCTGTGGTTACCACGCTGATGGGGCGGGGAGCTTTCCCTGACAGTCACCCGCAGCATTTGGGCATGCCCGGTATGCACGGCACGGTTGCGGCGGTGGCTGCTTTGCAAAAGGCCGACCTCGTGGTGGCGTTGGGCGCCCGGTTCTCTGACCGCGTAACGGGCCAGCTTTCTACTTTCGCAAAGAACGCCAAGGTCATTCACGCCGACATTGATCCAGCCGAAATCGGCAAGAATCGCGCCGCCGATGTGCCGGTGGTTGGCGATCTAAAGCACGTTATTGCCGAGCTGGTGCCTGCGTTGCGCCACGAGCAAGAAGTACACGGCCTGCCGAACCTAGAGGCGTGGTGGAAGCAGTTAAGGGAATTGCAGGCCACTTACCCGCTGGGTTATGACCAGCCGGACACCGGGCAGTTGACCCCGCAATATGTGATTGAGCGGCTGGGCGCTTTGAACCCGCCGGACACCATTTTCGTCACAGGTGTGGGCCAGCACCAGATGTGGGCCTCGCAGTTCATTAAGCACGAGAACCCGAACACCTGGATCACCTCGGGCGGTTTGGGCACCATGGGTTACGGGGTCCCCGCCGCGATGGGCGCCAAGGTTGGGTGCCCGGAGGCTACCGTTTGGGCTATTGACGGTGACGGTTGTTTCCAGATGACTAATCAGGAATTGGCCACTTGCGTTATTGACAATATTCCGATCAAAGTTGCAATCATCAACAATTCGACGCTCGGCATGGTGCGGCAATGGCAAACCCTGTTCTACAACGAGCGCTATTCCAACACCGATTTGCACACGGGTCACGGCACCATTCAAGTTCCCGATTTTGTGAAGTTGGCCGAAGCCTATTCTGCGGCGGCTCGACGGGTGGAAACCATTGCGGAAGTTGACGAGGCTATCAAGTGGGCGAACAGCATAAATGACCGCCCCGTGGTGCTCGATTTCCGGGTGACCACGGACGAATTGGTTTGGCCAATGGTTCCCGCCGGGGTTTCTAACGACAAACTCCTGTACGCCCGCGACAATACGCCAATTTGGGATCGGACCGAGGGGTAACTAACATGCCAAGACATACACTCTCTGTGTTGGTAGAGGATAAGCCTGGTGTGCTCACGCGCATTTCGGGTCTATTCGCGCGCCGGGCGTTCAACATTCACTCGCTCGCGGTAGGCCCAACCGAACACCCAGACATTTCTCGCATAACCCTAGTTGTTGATGCGGATACCGTTCCGGTAGAGCAAATCACCAAGCAGCTTAATAAACTGATTCAAGTTATTAAGATTGTGGAACTAGAGCCAGCCAATTCGGTGCAACGGCAATTACTGATGGTAAAAGTGCGCGTTGATAACGAAACTCGATCCGGGGTAGTGGAAACCGCTAATTTGTTCCGCGCTCATGTGGTTGACGTTTCGCCCGATTCGCTGGTGGTGGAAGCCGTAGGCACCTCAGCGAAACTCGATGCGCTGGTGACTTCCTTGGCGCCGTATGGCATCAAGGAAATCGTGAAATCTGGAACGATAGGCATTGGGCGCGGCCCGAAATCTATTACTGAGCCGAAGTCGCTTGACCGCGTGCGGGCCTTGGCTAGTTAGCTTCGGCCTTGCCGCGTTGGTTCTGAAATGGCGAACCATGTGCATAAAGTACAAACCAATAATTATGTAAAACCGATAAACTAAATAAGGAATTGAAATGGTAGAGATGTATTACGATGAAGACGCCGATTTGGGTCTTATCCAAAACAAAAAGGTCGCAGTTATCGGTTATGGTAGCCAAGGCCATGCGCACGCCTTGAACCTGCGCGATTCGGGCGTGGACGTGCGCGTGGGAGCCCTGCCGGGCACGCCGTCTTGGGATAGGGCGGTCGAGGCCGGGTTCCGTGTGATGAGCACCAAAGAGGCCGCCGCCGAGGCAGACGTCATCGTGTTGCTGGCCCCCGATCAGGTGCAGCGGCACATTTACGCTGATGACCTCAAGGACGTGCTCACCGATGGCAAGACCTTGGTCTTTGGCCACGGCTTCAACATTCGGTTCGGCTACATTCAGCCCCCGGCTGGCGTTGACGTGATCATGGTTGCCCCCAAAGCGCCCGGTCACACCGTGCGGCGCGAGTATGTGGCTGGCCGTGGGGTGCCCGACATCATTGCGGTGGAGCAAGACGCGAGCGGAAGCGCTTGGGATTTGGCGAAGTCCTACGCCAAGGGTATCGGTGGCACCCG